>DASUNK010000419.1:0-3683 GCA_036277195.1 Longimicrobiaceae bacterium
CACGCCTCGCTCCCCGCGCGGCTGGACTCCATCGCCCGCGCCGCCATCGCGGACCGCGCCGCCTCCGCGGTGGCCGTGGCCGTGGGGCGCCACGGGCGGCTGGTGTACCTGGGCGCGCACGGCACCCTGGACTGGGCGCCCGGCGCGCCCGCGGTCACCGACAGCACCCTCTTCGACCTGGCCTCGCTCACCAAGGTGGTGGCCACCACCACGGCGGCGATGATGCTGGAGGAGGACTCGCTGCTGGACCTCGACCGCACCGTGGCCTCGTATCTCCCCGAGCTGCGCGACAGCGCCAAGGCGGGGATCACCGTGCGCCACCTGCTCACCCACCGCGGCGGACTGGAGGCGTTCGCGCCGCTCCACCTCCGCTTCCGCGGCCGCGAGCAGTACCTGGAGCAGATAAACCTGCGCCCGCTGAAGGCGCCGCCCGGCACGCGCACCGAGTACAGCGACTGGGACCTGATCCTCCTCCAGCTGGTCGTCGAGCGCGTCACCGGGAAGCCGCTGGACGCCTTCGTGGCCGAGCGCATCTGGGCGCCGCTGGGGATGCGCGACACCCGCTACGCGCCGGGTGCCGCGCTGCGCGGCCGCACGGTGGCCACCGAGCGCGACTCGCTGCGCGGCGGGCTCATCTGGGGCGAGGTGCACGACCCCAACGCCTGGGCGCTCGGCGGTGTGGCGGGGCACGCGGGACTCTTCTCCAGCGCCCGCGACCTGGCCGTCTTCGCGCAGCTGCTGCTCAACGGCGGCGAGTACGGCGGCGTGCGCCTGCTGCGCCCGCAGACGCTGGCGCGGTGGACGGCGCCGCAGGTGCGGGGCTCCAGCCGCGCGCTGGGGTGGGACACGCCCAGCGGCGAGTCGAGCGCGGGGCACCACTTCGGGGCGCGCAGCTTCGGGCACACGGGGTACACCGGCACCTCGCTCTGGGTGGACCCGGAGCGGGGGCTGTTCGTGGTGCTGCTGACCAACCGGGTGAACCCCACCGCGGCCAACCAGAAGCACGTGCGCCTGCGCCGCGACCTGGCCGACGCCGTGCAGGCCGCGATCCTCGACGCCCCGCTGACGGACTGGGAGGCGCGGCGCCGGTAGCCCCTTCCCCTGGCCCGGAGCGTGCAGCCCGCGGCAGGCTCCGAGACCCGACCTCGATCACCCCGCAGCACGTCCCCCAGGTGAGGCCGCATGGCGCAACCCCGTGAGCGCGTCCCCGTCGTCATCGTCGAGTACGACCAGATCGCCCGCACCCTGGCCGGGCGCATCGCCGAGATCATCCGCGAGCGCAACGCCGCCGGCCGCCCCGCCGTGCTGGGGCTGGCCACCGGCAGCACCCCGATCGGCATCTACCGCGAGCTGATCCGCCTGCACCGCGAGGAGGGGCTCAGCTTCCAGGAGGTGGTGAGCTTCAACCTCGACGAGTACTACCCCATGCCGCCGGACAGCATCCACAGCTACCACCGGTACATGTGGGAGAACCTCTTCGACCACATCGACATCCGCCGCGAGAACGTGCACCTCCCCCGCGGCGACGTGCCGCGCGAGGAGGCGGAGCGGCACTGCGTCGAGTACGAGCGCGCCATCCGCGAGGTGGGGGGGATCGACTTCCAGATCCTGGGGATCGGGAAGACGGGGCACATCGGCTTCAACGAGCCGGGCTCGGGGGTCGAGTCGCGCACCCGGCTCATCGCCCTCGACACCGTCACCCGGCGCGACGCGGCGGCCGACTTCTTCGGCGAGGAGAACGTGCCGCTGGAGGCCATCACCATGGGGGTGGCCACCATCCTGGAGGCGCGCGAGGTGGCGCTGGTGGCCACCGGCGAGCACAAGGCCGCCGTCGTCCGGCGCGCGGTGGAGGGCGAGCCGGACCCGGACGTGGCCGCCACCTACCTGCAGACCCACCGCAAGGCCGCCTTCTACCTGGACCCCGCCGCCGCGGCCGAGCTCACCCGCATCAAGACCCCCTGGGTGGTGGGCGAGGTGCGCTGGACGCGCGAGCTGGAGATCCAGGCCGTCATCTGGCTCAGCCAGACGGTGGACAAGTCGATCCTCAAGCTCGACCCCGAGGACTACCGCGAGCACCACCTGAGCTCGCTCCTGGCCCGCTACGGCTCGGCCGGGCCGCTCAACGGCGAGGTGTTCAACGCCCTCATCGCCAAGATCCGCGGGCGGAGCAAGCTGCCGCAGGGGAAGCGCATCGTCGTCTTCTCCCCGCACCCGGACGACGACGTCATCTCCATGGGCGGCATCCTCAACAAGCTGCACCAGAACGGCAACCAGATCACCGTGGCGTACCAGACCTCGGGGAACATCGCCGTCTTCGACCACGAGGTGCGCCGCTACCTGGACTTCCTCCGCCGCTGGGAGCGCGACTTCGGCGGCGACGGCCACCCGCTCTCGGGCTTCGCCGGCGAGGTGGAGGCGTTCCTCGACGCCAAGCGCCCCGGGCAGGTGGACAGCGAGCCCGTGCTCCGGCTCAAGAAGGCGATCCGCGAGGCCGAGGCCGTCTCGGGGATCGAGACCTTCGGGATGGCCCGCGGGCAGGCGTGCTTCCTCAACCTCCCCTTCTACCAGACGGGGAAGGTGCGCAAGGACCCGATCGGCCCCGCCGACGTGGAGATCACCCGCAAGCTGCTGGAGGAGACCCGCCCCGAGCTGGTGTTCGTGGCCGGCGACCTCTCCGACCCGCACGGCACCCACCGCATGTGCCTGGAGGCGGTGGAGCTGGCGCTCGAGGACTACCCGGGCGAGCCGCCGGAGATGTGGTACTACCGCGGGGCCTGGCAGGAGTGGGGGGTGGCCGAGGCGGACGTGCTGGTGCCGCTCTCCGAGGAGGAGCTGCGGCTGAAGATCCTGGCCATCTACAAGCACCAGAGCCAGAAGGACAAGGCGCCCTTCCCGGGGCAGGACGAGCGCGAGTTCTGGCAGCGGGTGGAGGAGCGCAACACCGCCACCGCCCGCATCGTGGACCGGCTGGGGCTGCCGGAGTACTTCGCCATGGAGGCGTACGTGGTGCGCCGCGAGGGCCGGCCGCTGGAGCTGGAGATCGCCCCCACCAGCTCGCTGGCGGCGCCGCCCGGGCTGCGGCGGGCCACGGACCGTCCCCGTCCCCGCCACGCGGCGTGAGCGCGGCGCGGGCGCGGGTGTTTGCGGGGGTGGACGGGGGCGGCACTCGCTCCACCCTGGTGCTGGCCGACGAGCACGGCCGCGAGCTGGCCCGCCGGGTGGGCCCCTCCGGGCTGGTGGACCCGCGCCGCCCCACCGCCACCGCCGGGATGCTGGCCCGGCTGCTGCGCGCCGCGCTGCGCACCGCCCGGGTGAGCGAGCGCCCGGCCGCGCTGGTGGCCGGGCTGGCCGGGGTGGGGAACCAGGCCGAGCGCGAGCAGGTGCAGGAGGCGCTCGTGGCCTCGGCGGTGGCCGAGCGGGTGCAGGTGCGCACCGACGGCGAGATCGCGCTGGAGGGCGCGCTGGGCGGCGGCGCGGGGATCCTGCTGATCGCCGGCACCGGCTCGGTGGCGTACGGGCGCGGCGAGGACGGGCGGCTGGAGCGCTGCGGCGGCTGGGGGATGGTGGTGGGCGACGAGGGGAGCGGGTGGGCGCTGGGGCGCGCCGGGCTGGCCGCCGCGCTGCGCGCCGCCGACGGGCGCGGCCCCGCCACGCGCCTGCTCCCGCGCCTGCTGGAGGCGCTG
>DASUNK010000420.1:0-4008 GCA_036277195.1 Longimicrobiaceae bacterium
GGCACGTAGACCAGGGAGCCGCCCGACCAGGTGGCCGTGTTCACCGCCGCGAACAGGTTGTCGCGGAAGGGGACCACCGTGCCGAAGTACTGGCGCACCAGCTCCTCGTGGTCGCGCAGGCCGTCGTCCATCCCCTTGAAGATGACGCCCTGCTTCTCCCACTCCTCCTTGAGCGAGTGGTACACCACCTCGCTCTCGTACTGCGCCCCCACGCCGGCCAGGATGCGGCGCTCCTGGTCGGGGATGCCCAGGCGCTCGAAGGTGTTCTTGATGTTCTCGGGGACCTCGTCCCAGGTCTTCCCCACCTTGTCGGAGGGGCGGATGTAGAAGAAGATCTCGTCGAAGTTCAGCCCCGACAGGTCGCCGCCCCAGGTGGGCCACGGGCGCTTGAGCGCGTGCTTCAGCGCCTTGAGCCGGTTCTGCAGCATCCAGTCGGGCTCGCCCTTGTGCGCGGAGATCTGCCGGACGATGTCCTCGTCGAGCCCCTTGCGGCTCTTGAAGACGTAGTCCTCCTCGTCCCGGAACCCGTACTTGTATTCGTCCAGGCCCAGCTCGGCCACGCTCGGGTTGTACGGCATGGTGCCTCCTCAGGAATGCAGAATCGTGCCGCTCAGGCGCTCGCCGCCTCGGCGCCCTCGCGCACCCAGTCGTACCCCCGCTCCTCCAGCTCCAGCGCCAGCTCGGGGCCGCCGGAGCGGACGATGCGCCCGTCCACCATCACGTGCACCCGGTCGGGCTCGATGTAGTTGAGCATCCGCTGGTAGTGCGTGATGAGGAGCACGCTCATCTCCGGCTTTCCCGCCTTGATCTTCTTGATCCCCGCGGTTACGATCTTGAGGGCGTCGATGTCCAGCCCCGAGTCGGTCTCGTCCATCACCGCCAGGTGGGGCTCGAGCATGGCGAGCTGGAGGATCTCGTTGCGCTTCTTCTCGCCGCCCGAGAAGCCGTCGTTCACCGAGCGCTGGGCGAAGTCGGGGTCCATGTCCAGCATCCCCATCCGCGACTCCAGCTCGTCCTGGAAGTCGAAGATGTCCACCTCTTCGCCGCGCTTGGCGTTGAGCGCCGTGCGCATGAAGTTGGCGACGGAGACGCCGGGGATCTCCACCGGGTACTGGAAGGCCAGGAACACGCCCGCCCGGGCGCGCTCGTCGGGCTCCATGTCCAGCACGCTCTCGCCGCGGTAGAGGATGTCCCCGTCGGTCACCTCGTAGGCGGGATGCCCCGCGATCACCTTGGAGAGGGTGCTCTTGCCGGAGCCGTTGGGCCCCATGATCGCGTGGATCTCGCCCTCGCCCATCTCCAAATCGACCCCCTTCAGGATCTCCGTACCGTCTTCCGCGATCTCCGCGTGCAGGTTCGTGATCCGGAGCACCGGCTCGGCCATCTTCTTCTCGCCCTTTTCAAGAATGATTCTTACTATCAAACAGGAAGCTAGACTCCGGCCGCCCGGGAGTCAAGATTGCGGGCGGGCGTACGCGGGGTCGCAAGAAGCGTGCGGCGCCCGGCGCCGTGGCTGGCTTCATAAGTTCCTGGCAGAATGAAGGTTGGAAAGAAAGACATGAGCATGGAGCACACCACCCGGGTCTCGCCCTTCGCCCCGCCGGCGCACCCGCGCACGGTGCTGGTGCTGGGGGGCGGGGGGATGAAGGGCACGGCCCACATCGGCGTCTGGAAGGCGCTGGAGGAGGCGGGCGTGCGCGTGGACGCCATCATGGGCACCAGCATCGGCGCGCTGATCGGGGCGTGCCTGGCCGGCGGCTGGGGGTGGCGCGAGCTGGCGAAGGTGGCCCGCTCGCTCACCAAGGACGACATCGTCTCCATCAACCGGCGGGCGGTGTTCATGGGCGGGGTGCGCGAGGAGGCGGTGTTCGACGGCGAGCACTACCGGGGGTGGATCCGGCGCTCGCTCCCGGTGCGCACCTTCGCCGAGATGCGGCTCCCCTTCCGGCTGAACACCGTGTCGCTGGTGAGCGGGCGCGAGGTGTGGTTCGGCACCGACGCGCGGGGCGACGTGCCGGTGGCGGACGCGGTGTACGCCTCGTGCGCCATCCCCATCTACTTCCCCCCGCTGAAGCTGAACGGCGACTTCCTGGTGGACGGCGGGGTGCTCGACGTGCTCCCGGTGCGCCGGGCGGCGGAGTGGGGGGCGGAGCGGATCATCGCGGTGGACGTGGGCTCCGAGATGCTGCCGCCGGCGGCGGACTTCTTCGACCGGGGGATGATCGCCATCCACGACCGGGTGCTGGCGCTGAACCTGAACGAGCAGCGCCGCCGGTGCCTGGAGGGGTGGGACGGCCCGCCGATGCTGTACATCCGCCCCAAGATCGGGCACCTGGGGGGATGGGACTTCGACCGCACGCAGTTCTTCCTGGAGGAGGGCTACCGGGCCGCCCGCGAGGCGCTGAAGGCGGCGGCCGAGGCGGCGTAGCCTACGGCCGGCGCGCCTTGGTGGCGGGCACGCTCTCGGCCCGCACGGGCGGCGGCGGGGGCGGGGTGACGGGCGGCGCGTTGCGCCCCGCGGGGTCCATCGCCGCGAAGTAGGTGGTGTAGGCCAGCATCAGCCGCTGCGTGCTCTCCGGCTGCGCGCGCGAGAGGAGGGTGATGATCTCGTCGCGCTGCGCCAGGATCCCCTCCAGCGCCCGGCGCTTGCGCGCGTCCGGCTCCTGCCCCACGCTCTCCTGCAGCTCGCTGAAGAAGTCCGCCATCAGCTGCCGCGAGCGCTCGTAGTTGCTGCGCAGGCTCTCCGAGAGCGCCGCCCCCAGCCTCCCCTCCAGCCGCGCCATCCGCAGCTCGTAGCGCGTCGCGCGCAGCTCCCGGGAGAGCCCGCGGGCGCGGGACCACTGCGGATAGAAGCCGAGGAAGAACGCCAGGACGGCGACGAGCACGGCGACGAGGATGAGCTTGCGACGGTCCATGGGCCGGGCGGCGAGGCGTGGAAGGGGCTGGCCGAGGCCAGCATGATGCGCGGCGCACCCCGCCGCACGCAAGGCTAGCCGCCCGGCTCGGCGGCGGGGACCAGGTACTCGTCGAGCAGCGCGTGGATGGCGGGGAGGTGCCCGGGCGCCCGCGGGCCCTCGGACTCGGAGGTGAACACGGCCGCCAGCTCCAGCTCCGGCACCACGAACACGTACTGCCCGCCGTATCCCCAGGCGAAATAGACGCGCCGCCCGCCGCTCTCCCGCATCCACCACCCGTAGCCGTAGCGGTGGCCGCTCCACCCGCTCTCCCCCCGCGGCGCGAAGCTGGCCTCGATCCACCGCCGCGGCACCACCTGCCGGTCGCCGTCCATCCCCCCGTTCAGGAAGAGCTCGCCGAAGCGCAGCAGGTCGCGCGGGCTCAGGTACATGTCGTTGCCGCCGAAGTAGATCCCCTGCGGGTCGCGCTGCCAGGGGCGGATGCGGATGCCGAGCGGCTCGCCCAGGTGCCGGTTGGCGTACTCCAGCGTGCTGACCCCGGTGGCGCGGGTGAGCACGGCCGAGAGCACGTGCGTGCTCCCGGTGCTGTAGATCATCTCGGTGCCGGGCTCGGCCACCAGCGGCTGCTCCAGCGCCGCCCGCACCCAGTTCCGCGACGACACCCAGGCCCCGTAGTTCTGGAAGCTGGTGGTCTCCAGCCCCGAGGTCATGGAGAGGAGGTGGCCCAGGGTGATGCTCCGCTTGCGCGGGTCCGTGCCGGGCCCGAAGTGCTCGGGGAGCACGGAGGCCACCGTCTGCTCCTCCCCCTGCAGCTCGCCGCGCTCGATGGCGATCCCCACCAGCGTGGCCAGGATGGTCTTGGAGACGGACTTGACGTTGGTGCGCGCCCCGGGGCCGCTGCCGCGGAAGGTGCGGTCGAGGACGATGCGCCCGTCCTGGCTGACGAGCACGCCCTTGAGGCGCGGCAGCAGGGCGGCGCGCGTCGCCGCCTCGGCCAGGAGCGCGCTGTCGCTCAGCGCCGGCCGGCGCGCGGCCGCGGCCCGGCTGCCGTCGCTGGCCTCGGCGCCGCTGCCGCCGCGGTCCGCGGGCGCGC
>DASUNK010000421.1:0-4448 GCA_036277195.1 Longimicrobiaceae bacterium
CGTGGTCGTCGGCACGCCCTTCGCCGGGCGCACGCTGCGCGAGACGGAGGAGGTGATCGGCCTCTTCCTCAACTCGCTGGCGCTGCGCGTGGACCTCTCGGGCGACCCGTCCTTCGCCGGGCTGCTGGCGCGGGTGCGCGAGGCCACGCTGGGGGCGTTCGCCCACCAGGACGTGCCCTTCGAGCGGGTGCTGGACGAGGTGCGCCCCGAGCGCGACCTGTCGCGCTCCCCCGTGTTCCAGGTGATGCTGAACCTGACGAACTTCGAGGAGGCGCGGGTGGACGTCCCCGGCCTGGAGGTGGAGGGGCTCGGGGCGGTCGACGACCCCGCCAGCAAGTTCGACCTGACGCTGTACGCCTCCGAGGGGCCGGAGGGGATCCTCGCGAACCTGTTGTACGACGCGGACCTCTTCGCCCCCGCGCGGATGCGCGCGCTCCTGGCGCAGCTCCGGGCCGTGCTGGCGCAGGCGGTGGACGACCCCGCGCGCCCCCTCTCCGCCTTCTCCCTGGCCACGGACGACGCGGCCACGGTCCTCCCCGACCCGGCGCGGCGGATCGAGCCCGAGCCCTGGCGCGGCGCCGTGCACGAAGCGTTCGCCGCCCGCGCGGCCGAGACGCCGGACGCCGCCGCCGTCGTGGACGGCGGGGAGAGGTGGACGTACGCGGCGCTGGACGCGGCGGCGAACCGCGTCGCCCATCGCCTGGTCGAGGGCGGCGTGCGGCCGGGAGAGGTGGTCGCCGTCCATGCCCACCGCTCGGCGGCGCTCGTCCGGGCCCTGCTCGGCGCGTGGAAGGCCGGGGCGGCGTTCGCCGTGCTCGACCCCGCGTACCCGCCCGCGCGCCTGGCCGCCCAGGTCCGCGCCGCCAGGCCGGCCGCGCTGCTGCACCTGGCCGCCGCGGGCGAGGTGCCGGGGGAGGTGGCCGCGGCGCTGGCGGAGAGCGCGCGGACGACCCTCGTCCTGGCGGCGGAGGGGAACGACGGGCTGGATGGATTCCCGTCGACCGCGCCCGCCGTCCCCGTCGACCCGGACGGCCTGGCGTACGTGGCCTTCACCTCCGGGACCACGGGGGCGCCCAAGGCGATCGCCGGGACGCATCGCCCGCTGGCGCACTTCTTCGCCTGGTATGCGCAGGAGTTCGGGCTGGCGGCGAACGACCGCTTCTCCCTCCTCTCCGGGCTGGCGCACGACCCGCTCCTGCGCGACCTCTTCGCCCCGCTCACCGCCGGCGGCTGCATCGCCATCCCCGACGCGGGGGAGATCGGGACGCCGGGGTGGCTGGCGGGGTGGATGCGCGAGGCGGGCGTCACCGTCGCCCACCTCACCCCCGCGATGGCGCAGCTCCTGGCGTCCGCGTCCGGCGCCCGGCTCCCCGCGCTGCGGCTGGCGTGCTTCGGGGGAGACGTGCTGCGGGTGCGGGAGGTGGAACGGCTGCGCGCGGTGGCGCCGAACGCCGAGGCGGCGAACTTCTACGGCGCCACCGAGACGCCGCAGGCCGTGGCCTGCTTCCGCCTCCCCGCCGACCTGTCCGCGGCGGGTCCGGTCGTCCCGGTGGGGCGGGGGATCGACGGCGTGGACCTGCTGGTCGTCTCCCCGTCCGGCGGCCTGGCGGGGATCGGCGAGCTCGGGGAGATCGCCGTGCGCACGCCCTACCTCTCCCGTGGCTACCTGAACGACCCGGAGCTGACCGCCGCGCGCTTCGTCCCGAACCCCGTCACCGGAGACCCGGCCGACCGCGTCTACCTGACCGGCGACCTGGGCCGCTACCGCCCCGACGGCGCGGTGGAGCCGGCCGGCCGCGCCGACGGCCAGGTGAAGGTGCGCGGCTTCCGCGTGGAGCTGGGAGAGGTGGAGGCCGCGCTCGCCCGCCACGCTTCCGTCCGCGAGGCCGTCGCGGCCGTCCACGGTGAGGGCGACGACCGGGTTCTCGCCGCCTACATCGTCGCACCTGGAATGGACGGAGTGGACGAGGCGCTGCGGGCGCACCTCGCCTCCCTCCTCCCCGCCTATATGGTCCCCTCCGCCTTCGTGGCGATCGCGGCGGTGCCGCTGACGGCCAACGGCAAGGTGGACCGCCGCGCCCTCCCCGCGCCGGAGAGGACGGACGCGCCGGCGCCGGACGCGCCGCTCTCGCCCACGGAGGAGGCGGTCGCCGCCATCTGGCGCGAGGTGCTGGGGGTGGGCGTGGTCCGCCCGGGCGACGACTTCTTCCGGCTGGGCGGGCACTCCCTGCGCGCCACGCAGGTGCTCTCGCGCATCCAGGAGCGGCTGGGCGTCACCGTCCCGGTCCGGACCTTCTTCGCGGCTCCCACCCTGGCCGGGCTGGCCGCGGCGGTGGACGCGCTGCGGCCGGGCGGCGTGCCGGCGCAGGCCGGGAAGCCGGCGGCGCCGGCGTATCCGCCGGGCGTGTACCCGCTCTCCTTCGCCCAGCAGCGCGTGTGGGTGCTGATGCAGCTGGGCACCAGCGCCGCCTACAACGTGGTGGACGCGCTCCGCTTCACCGGGCCGCTGGACGACCGGGTGCTGGAGTACGCACTCACCGAGGTGGTGCGCCGCCACGAGCCGCTGCGCACCCGCATCGAGCTGAGCGACGGCGAGCCGGTGCAGGTGGTGCTCCCCGCGCGCCCCGTGCGGCTGCGCGCCGAGGCGGTGGACGCGCCGGCCGGCGAGGCGCGCGACGCGGCGTACGCACGGGCGGCGGAGGAGGAGGCGCTGCAGGAGTTCCCCGCCGAGGGGCCCTTCTTCCGCGCCCGCCTCCTCCGCGCGGGCGACGACGACCACGTGCTGCTCTGGACCGTGCACCACGTGGCCACCGACGGGTGGAGCCAGGGCCTCTTCCGCGCCGAGCTGCTGGCGCTCTACCGCGCCTTCGCCCGCGACGAGGGGTCGCCGCTCCCCGAGCTGCCGACGACGTACGGGCGGTACGCCCTGCGCCAGCGCGAGGAGCTGGGCGGCGGCGCCATGGACCACCTGGCCGCCTGGTGGAGGGAGCGGCTGGCCGGCGCCCCGGAGCTGCTGGAGCTTCCCACCGACCATCCCCGCCCGGCCGAGCCCAGCGGGCGAGGCGACCTCTTCGCCTTCACCCTCGGAGCGGGGATGGGCGCGCGGGTGGACGCCTTCGCCCGCGAGCACGGGGCCACGCCGTTCATGGTGCTCCTGGCCGCGTGGCAGGCGGGTGCTGGCCCGGTGGTCCGGGCAGGACGACGTGGTCGTGGGCACTCCCATCGCCAACCGCACCCGGCCCGAGCTGGAGGGGCTGGTGGGCTTCTTCGCCAACACGCTGGCGCTGCGCGGCGACCTCTCCGGCGACCCCGGCTTCGCGGAGCTGACGGCGCGGGTGCGCGAGACCACGCTGGGAGCGTACGAGCACCAGGACCTGCCGTTCGAGCGGCTGGTGGAGGAGCTGCGCCCGGAGCGCTCGCTGGCCCACGCGCCCGTCTTCCAGGTCATGTTCGTCCTGCAGAACGCGCCCGCCGCGTCCGTGAGCGAGCCGCTGGAGGACGTCGCCGTCTCGGGCGTGGCGCGCGGGCACCCCACCTCCATCTACGACCTGTCGCTGGCGCTGTATCAGCACGGCGGCTCCTTCTACTGCACCGCCGAGTATTCCACCGACCTCTTCGAGGAGGCCACCGTCCGGCGGATGATGGAGCAGCTCGACGCGCTCCTGGGTGCCGCGCTCGACGCGCCCGACGTCCCCCTCTCGCTGCTCCCGCCGCTCTCGGACGAGGACCGCGCCGCTGCGCGAGACCTCTCCTCCGGCCCGCCCGGCGCCGGGGACGGCGGCACCGTGCTGGACCTGATCGCCGCGCGGACGGCCGAAGCGCCGGACGCCCCCGCGGTCGTCGCCGGCGACGGGGCGCTGACCTACGCGGAGCTGGAGGCGCGCGCCGCCGCCCTCGCCGCCTTCCTGCGGGCGCGCGGCGTCGGCCCCGAGTCTCGCGTCGCCATCGCGATGGAGCGGGGCACCGCGCTGGCCGTCTCGGTGCTGGGCGTGCTGAAGGCGGGCGCGGCCTACGTCCCCGTCGACCCCGTCTATCCCGCGGAGCGCATCGAGTGGATGCTTTCCGATTCCGGCGCGGCCGTCGTTCTCACCCAGGCGACGCTCGTCGACCGCATGCCGGCGGCGGGCGCTCCGGTGATCGCGGTGGACGCGGAGTGGGAGCTGGTCGCGTCGGCCGCGGGGGACGCGGATCTCCCGGCCGAGGTCCATCCCCTCTCCGCCGCGTACCTCATCTACACCTCGGGATCGACGGGGCGTCCGAAGGGCGTGGTGAACACGCACGCGGGGCTCGCGAACCTGGCCCGCGGGCACGTCGGGCTGGCGGGGCTGACGGCGGCGGACCGCGTGCTCCAGTTCTCCTCGTTCTCCTTCGACGTCTCGGTGGAGGAGATCTTCCCGACCTGGGCGGCGGGGGCGGCGCTGGTCTTCCGCTCCGACGAGCTGCCGGAC
>DASUNK010000422.1:0-2037 GCA_036277195.1 Longimicrobiaceae bacterium
AGAGGGCGAACCCCTCCAGCACGCGCCCCGTCCGCCCGTCGACGTGCTGCACCGTGTCGCCGGTCTGGAGGAAGTGGCGGGACTCGAGCTGCGTGCTCACGGAGCTCCTCGGGCGCGGTGGCGGCGGGCGCGGGCGCTCTAACTTGACGGCGCGGCGCGCCCCGGGGCAACTTCCCGGACCGATCGCGCCGTCCCGGTCCCCCGCCACCCCCGCCCGATGCCGCCCGCGCCGGACGCCCCGCTGCTGGAGACCCCGCGCCTGCGGCTGCACCCTCTGGCCGCCGGCGGCGAGGCGCGGCTGCAGGCCGTCTTCCGCGCCGCGCCGGACGCCTTCCCCGGGAGCGGCGGGCGCGGGGCGGGGGCGGAGCCGGACGCGGCCGAGCGCGAGCTGCACCAGTGCGCCGCCACCCCGGGGCGCGAGGTGGCCGTGCTCACCCTGCGCGGCGGGGGCGAGGACGTGGGCGCCATCGGCTGGTGGAGCGGCCACCCGGGGCCGGGGCTGGCCCTGCTCGGCACCCTCATCGTCGCCCCCGGGCACCGGGGGCGGGGGCTGGCGCGCGAGGCGCTCGACGCCCTCTCGGCGTGGCTGGCGGAGGCGGGCGCCCAGGCGCTGCGCACGGGGGTGGAGCGCCGCCGGCTGGGGGCGTACCAGGCGCTGCGGGCGCTCGGGTTCGTGGAGCTGAGCATCGCCGAGCACACCCGGCTCGGGCTGGCGGGCGCGGGGATGGCGCTGATGGAGAAGCGGCTGCGCGCGGGGTGAGCGGGATGGCGCGCATCGTCACCACCTTCCCCCTCCCCGCGCCGGCGCTGGCGCTGCTGGCCGGGGCCGGCCCCGTGGCGGGCCCCGAGGCGTGGCGCGGCGCCCTGGCCGACGCGGAGGCGCTCCTCTGCCTCCTCACCGACCGGGTGGACGCCGCGCTGCTGGAGCGGGCGCCGCGGCTGCGGGTGGTGGCCAACGCCGTGGTGGGCCACGAGCACGTGGACCTGGCCGCCTGCCGGGCGCGCGGCATCGTGGTCACCAACACCCCGGACGTGCTCACCGACGCCACCGCGGACCTCACCTGGGCGCTCCTCCTGGCCACCGTGCGCCGCCTCCCCCAGGCGGAGCGCAGCCTGCGCGCGGGGGAGTTCCACGGCTGGGGGTTCTGGGACTACCTGGGCGGCGACCTGGCCGGCGCCACCCTGGGCGTCTTCGGGATGGGGCGCATCGGCCGGGCGGTGGCGCGCCGCGCCGGCGCTTTCGGCATGCGGGTGGCCTACCACTCGCGCACCCGGCTCCCGCCCGAGGAGGAGCGGGCGCTCGGGGCGGAGTGGATGGAGCTCGACGCGCTCCTCGCCGCCAGCGACGTGCTCACGCTGCACGCGCCGCTCACCCCGGCCACACGCCACGCCATCGGCCGGGCGGCGCTGGGGCGGATGAAGCCCGGGAGCTACCTGGTCAACACCGCCCGCGGCCCGCTGGTGGACGAGGCGGCGCTGGCGGAGGCGCTGCGCGCGGGGCGGCTGGCCGGCGCCGGGCTGGACGTGTACGAGCACGAGCCGCGGGTGGAGCCGGCGCTGCTCGATCTCCCGAACGTGGTGCTCCTCCCGCACGTGGGCTCGGCCACGCGGGAGACGCGCACCCGCATGGCCGTGCTGGCCGCCCGCAACGCCCACGCGGTGCTCACCGGCCGCCCCCCGCTCACCCCGGTGCCCTGAGCCGATGGACGAGCGCTTCCGCGCCGACGCGCTGGAGATCCTGCGGGCCGGCATCGCGGCGGCGGAGCCGTACGCCGCCGTGCGCCGCGCCCTGCGGCTGGAGGACGGCGCCGTGCGGGTGGGGGAGGAGCGGATCGACCTCCCCTACGTGGGGCGCGTCTGGCTGGTGGGCGCCGGCAAGGCCGCGGCGGGGATGGCGCGCGCCGTGGTGGACGTGCTCGGCGCGCGCGTGGCCGGGGGCGCCGTCACCGCGCCGGACGGGGCGGCGCCCGGCCCGCTCGGGCGGGTGGAGACGTGGGAGGCGGCCCACCCCGTGCCGGACACGCGCGGGCTGGCGGG
>DASUNK010000423.1:0-4613 GCA_036277195.1 Longimicrobiaceae bacterium
CGGTGGACGAGATCGTCCAGGAAGTGGCCGGGGCGCGCCGGGCCGAGCGCGGCGGGCGCGGCGACGACCGGCGCAGCGAGGCGGCGATGGAGGACCGGAAGCGGCAGGGATACTTCTGAGATGACCCTCGCCTCCTCGCTCGCCGAGACGCTCACGCAGGACGCCTCCGGTCCCGCCCCGGCGGCCGCGCCCGAGCCCGACCTGCTGCGCTTCACCACGGCCGGGAGCGTGGACGACGGCAAGAGTACGCTCATCGGCCGCCTCCTCTACGAGACCGGCGCCGTGCCGGAAGACCAGCTCGAGGCCGTCCACGCCGCCAGTCGGCGCCGCGGCGAGAGCTATCTCAACCTGGCGCTCCTCACCGACGGGCTGCGCGCCGAGCGCGAGCAGAACATCACCATCGACGTGGCCTACCGCTACTTCGCCACGCCGCGGCGCCGCTTCATCATCGCCGACACCCCGGGGCACCTGCAGTACACGCGCAACATGGTGACCGGGGCGAGCACGGCCGAGCTCGCCGTAGTGCTGGTGGACGCGCGCAAGGGCGTGCTCACCCAGTCGCGCCGGCACGGCTTCCTCTCGTCGCTGCTGGGGATTCCCCACGTGGTGGTGGCCGTCAACAAGATGGACCTGGTCGATTACGCCGAGGAGGTGTTCGAGGCGATCGCCGCCGAGTACCGCGACTTCTCCGCGCGGCTGGAGGTGCCGGACCTCGCCTTCGTCCCCGTCTCGGCGCTCTACGGCGACAACGTGGTGGAGAAGAGCGCCCGCATGCCCTGGTACGCCGGGGCCACCCTCCTGCATCACCTGGAGACGGTGAACGTCGGCGCCGGCCGCAACCTGGTGGACTTCCGCTTTCCCGTGCAGTACGTGGTGCGCCCCCACCAGGACTTCCGCGGCCTGGCGGGGCGCGTGGCGTCGGGGACGGTGGGCCCGGGCGAGGAAGTGGTGGTGCTCCCCGGCGGGCGGACCAGCCGGGTGCGCTCGGTGGAGACCGCCGACGGGCCGCTCGCGGAGGCGGTGGCGGGCGACTCGGTGCTGCTGACGCTGGAGGACGAGCTCGACGTGGGCCGCGGCGACATGGTCGTCCGCCGGCGCAACCTCCCCACCGTGGCCGCGCACCTCGACGCGCTGGTCTGCTGGCTGGGCGAGCGGCCGCTTGACCCGGCGGCCGCGTACCTCCTGGTCCACACCACGCGCACCGTGCAGGCGTTCGTCACCGAGGTGGTCTACCGCATCGACGTGGACACCCTGCACCGCGAGCCGGCGCGCACGCTGGAGATGAACGATATCGGCCGGCTGCAGCTGGCCGCCGCGCAGCCGCTCTGCTTCGACCCGTACGCGCGGAACCACGCCACGGGGAGCTTCATCCTGGTGGACCCGCACACCCACGCCACCGTGGCGGCGGGGATGATCCGCGGCGAGGCGCAGGCGCCGCCGCGCGCGGTCTCGCCCGACGTGGCGTGGGAGGAGTGGAACGTGCCGCGTGCCGAGCGCGAGGCGAGGAACGGCCACCGCGCGGCGGTGCTCTGGTTCACGGGGCTCCCCGGATCGGGAAAGAGCACGATCGCGCGGGCGCTGGAGCGCAGTCTCTTCGCGGCGGGGTGCCAGACGATGCTGCTCGACGGCGACCAGGTGCGCCACGGCCTCTGCGGCGACCTGGGATTCTCCGCGGCGGACCGCGCCGAGAACCTCCGGCGCGCGGGCGAGGCGGCGCGGCTCTTCTTCGAGCAGGGGAGCATCGTCCTCTGCACCTTCGTCTCCCCCTTCGCGGCGGACCGGGAGCGGGTGCGCCGGCTCCTCCCCCCGGGACGGTTCCTGGAGGTCCACGTCCGCGCCAGCGTGGAGACGTGCGCCGCCCGCGATCCCAAGGGGCTGTACGCCCGCGCGGCGCGGGGCGAGCTCGCGGGGCTGACCGGCGTCGACGCGCCCTACGAAGCCCCCGACGCGCCCGAGATCGTAGCCGACACCGAGGCCGAGGACGTGGACGCCATCGCGAGCGCCATCCTGCAGCGCCTGCGTGACGAAGGAATCCTCGGTTTCGATTAATCACTTCGCACTTCGCACTTCGCACTTCGCACTTCGCACTTCGCACTTCGCACTCCCATGCCCCACACCATCGTCATCGTCGGAGGCGGCTTTTCGGGGACGCTGACCGCGGTGCACCTCCTCCGCGGCGAGTGGCCGGAGGGTCTGCACCTGGTGCTGGTGAACCGCTCGGGGCCGCTGGCGCGGGGCGTGGCCTACGGTACCCGCAGCGCGGCGCACGTGCTGAACGTGCCGGCCGCCCGGATGAGCGCCTTTCCCGAGGACGAGGAGCACTTCCTCCGCTTCGCCCGCGGGCGCGACCCCGCGGTGGCGGGGGGCGATTTCGTGCAGCGCAGCCTCTACGGCGACTACCTGGAGTGGGTGCTGCGGGAAGCGGTCGAGGCGTGCCCCGCCGGTACGCGCTTCACGCACCGCGTTGCCGGCGTGATGGACGTGCGCGTGCTTCCCGGCGGAGGCGCCGAGCTGGTGCTCGACGGCGGCGACGTGCTGGCCGCGGACCGGGTGGTGCTCGCGGCCGGCAGCTACGCGCCCGCCGATCCGGCGGTCCCCGACGCCGCCTTCTTCGCGGGCGATCCCCGCTACGCCCGCGATCCCTGGGTCCCAGGCGCGCTGGACGGCATCGACCGGGACCGGCCCGTCCTCCTGGTGGGGACCGGGCTCACCATGCTCGACGTCGCCCTCGAGCTGCACGGGCGGGGACTCGAGGCGCCGCTGCACGCCGTCTCCCGCCGCGGGCTCCTTCCCCGCCCCCACCGTTCGCCCGCGTCGCCGCCGCGCCCGGTGGAGCTGGCAGCCGCGCTCATGGCGGGGCCGTGGACCGTCCGGCGCTACCTGCGCGAGGTGCGGCGCGCGGTGGCCGCGCTCCCGGAGGTGGACTGGCGCGACGTGCTGGCGTCCATCCGCGCGGTGACGCCCGCCCTCTGGGCCGCGCTCCCGCTGGTGGAGCGGGCGCGCTTCCTCCGCCACCTGCAGCCGTACTGGGACGTGCACCGCCACCGGGCGGCCCCCTGGATCTCGGACCGCGTGAACGCGCTGGTGGGCGATGGCCGGCTCCGCGTTCTCGCGGGCAGGCTGGTCCGGGTGGAAGGCGGTCCCGACGGGGTGACGGTGCGCTTCCGGCGGCGGGGAGAGCGGACGGAGGAGGAGGTGCGCGTGGGCGCCGTAGTCAACTGCACCGGGCCGAGCGGCAACGTGGCAGCGCTGGGCGAGCCCCTCCTCGACTCGCTCCTGCGGCAGGGGCTGATGACGCCGTGCCCGCTGGGGCTCGGCATCCGCACGGCGCCGGGCTACGCGCTGCGCGACCGGGAGGGGAACGCGTCGGAGACGTTCTTCCACACCGGGCCGCTGCTGAAGGCGGACCACTGGGAGAGCATTGCGGTGCCGGAGCTTCGCGTCCACGCGGCCCGGCTGGCGGCGCACCTTCGCGGCACGGCCGTGCGAGGATCTCACCCGGAGGGCACGGAGGACACGGAGGGAGCCACGGTAGCGATAAGTTCTCCGTGACCTCCGTGTCCTCCGTGTGATTCCTGCCGTTGGGGTCAGACGTCGAACTCGGGGATGATCTCCAGCAGGAGCCGCTCCCTGCGGCGGACGCGAGCCTTGAGCTCGGGCGTGTAGTAGCGCTCCCACCGCTGCTCGTCGCTCCGCCCCTTGCCGGGGAGCACCTTCCCCATCTCCAGGACGAACTGAACGTCCCCGGGCCGGTAGCCCCGGTCCAGCAGGAAGGCGTGCAGCCCCTCGCGCAGGCGGTCCGTGGGGACGAAGTGGATGCGGGGCATGGCGGCGCGGCGCGCCTCGGGATCGCGCAGCACGTCGTCGGGCCAGGCGCGGACCCGCTCGGGCTCGCGGAAGTAGAAGCGGATGAACTGCCGCGTCCAGGCACCCCGGCCCTCCTCCTCCGGGTCGCCCATCGCGGCATCCCACAGCTCAACGAACTCGGGGAACGAGAGATCGGGGAAGCGCGGGAAGCGGCGCCCGAAGGCGGGCACCGCGGCGAAGTGGCGGCGCACCTCGCGGCGGCGCCACCACCCGAACTCGTACTGCGACACGTACATCTCGTACGGGCCGCGCACCGTGGCCAGCACCAGCTTCTCGCGGTGCGGAGGCGGCACCTGGCTGTACGTGCCGTGCTTAAGGTTGTGGTAGGTGAAGCTCCCGTACGGTCCGCCGTTCCGGGTCGCGTGACCCCGGAGCATCGCCTCCAGGCGGAGCCGCTTCGACCACTCCAGCCCGTACAGCCGCAGGAGCGCCTCGGTGACGAAGGAGCCGCCGGTCTTGGGCTCGTGCACGTAGACGAAGCGGTCCGTGAAGATCATGGCCGCAAACATGCCGTCGCCGGGGCGGAACGCGCAATCCTCGAAACTCCGATCGGACGAACGCAGCTCGTGACGCCGGATGGCCCGGAGCCGGTGGTGGCGCTGGTGGACTTCAGCCAGCTGGTCGAGGACTACCTCGACAACCTCGGCGTCACGCTGGACGGGTTCCTCGGGGAGATGGCCGGCGGCTGGATGTTCGGCTACATCGCCGCGCTGCAGGCGGCGGGCGTGCGCACGGTGCTGTTCCTG
>DASUNK010000424.1:0-19163 GCA_036277195.1 Longimicrobiaceae bacterium
CTGCCGCCAGCGCCCCTCGATGACGTTGCGGTCGGGGCTGAGCCGTCCCGCGAAGGAGGCGGCGATGGACTCCATCACCACGCGCACCGAGTCGCCGCGGACGGCGCCCTCCAGCGGGACGGCGGCGCCGCCCTGGTCCACGCTCACCAGCGTGCCGTCGAGCGCTCCCGCGGGTCCCGGCTCGATGTGCAGCACCAGGCGGAGGGGGAAGCTTCCCACGTGCATGGTGGCCTGCCACGAGCCCAGCAGCGCCTGCGGGGCGATCGGGTGCTGCGCCGCCAGCGGCGCGCCGGCGAGCGAGGCGGCGGCCAGGAGCGTAAGGAGCGCGGAGAGGCGTCGGTGGCGCGGGGCGGTCATGCGGGTACTGCGGAGAAACGCGAGCGCGGGCGCCGGCGAGGGGCCAGCGCGGGTGTGTTACGACGAGACCGGAGCGAGGCGAGGCGTTCGGGAACCGCGGCGCGGAGGGTCCGGCGGATGGCGCGGCAGGCGTACCTCAGGGAGACAAGATATTGCACCCCCGTCGTTTTCGCCAGCCGACGACGCGTGATGTAGCAGATGCCGGTACGTCAGCGGCCGGCTGCTCCAGCGACCGCCCTTGGCTGAACCGTAGTACATCGCATCCGCCGCGAGGGTGAGGCTGCCGCACCCGCTTCCCGGCCATGCCTCGGCCAGATTCTTCGGCCCTGCGCGCAATCGTGCATCGGCTGCTTCCCCGTGGCCGGGCGCTCAGAATGACAGGCTGATGCCGGAGCGCACGTGTCCATCCTCGCAGTCCGCGCAGGCGGACTTCGGGTGGTTGTTGCCCGCGATTTCAATCGCTGGGCTGGGGGGCCGGGCTGCGGCCGGCGCGCGTCGGCGGCATTCGACGGGCGCGATGAATCGCGCCCCAACGCGGACGTGCCCGCCAGCGCGAAGGTTCCGCGGAACGGCTTTCTTGCGTGCGCCGGGGAGCGCCGGTATCGTGCGCCCCACCGGTTTTCCAGTCATCCCGCTCCAATTCGCCTGACCCCGTCCGAGGTCCCGAGATGAGGACGAGCCATGCCATCGTGCTCCTCGTGCTCGCCGCGGGGTGCTCGCCCGCCCCGCAGCCGGAGAACGGCGGCCCCGCCAAGGACGCCCCGGCCGTGAACCAGCTCACCGCGCAGGAGCAAGCCGACGGCTGGCGGCTCCTCTTCGACGGCCGCACCACCGCCGGCTGGCGCGGCTACCGCCAGGCCGCCATCCCCGCCGGGTGGCAGGTGGTCGACGGCGCCCTCACCCGCGTGGCCCAGGCCGGCGACATCGTCACCGAGGAGGAGTTCGACAGCTTCGAGCTGGCGCTGGAGTGGCGGGTGGCCTCCGGCGGCAACAGCGGCGTCTTCTTCCACGTGGTGGAAGACTCCACGCTCGACTACGTCTGGCGGAGCGGGCCGGAGATGCAGGTGCTCGACAACGCCGCCCATCCCGACGGGCGCGACCCGCTCACCTCCGCCGGCTCCAACTTCGCCCTGCACGCGCCGGTGCGCGACGTCACCCGCCCCGCCGGCGAGTGGAACGCCGCGCGGCTGGTGGTGGACGGCGCGCACGTGGAGCACTGGCTCAACGGCGTCAGGCTGCTGGAGTACGAGCTGGGGAGCGCGGACTGGGAGGCGCGCGTGCGCGGCAGCAAGTTCGCCGCGATGCCGCGCTACGGCCGCGCGCCCCGCGGGCACCTCGCGCTGCAGGACCACGGGGACCGGGTGGCGTTCCGGAGCATCAGGATCCGGACGCTCCCCGCGCGCTGAGAACGGGAACCCGCACCGGGAGGCGGCATGGGCGGCGTGCGACTGCGGCTGTCGGCGATGATGTTCCTGCAGTACTTCATCTGGGGCGCGTGGTTCGTCACCCTGGGCACCTACCTGGGACAGACGCTACGCTTCGACGGCACCCAGATCGGGCTTGCCTACGGCAGCACCGCCGTGGCGGCCATGATCTCCCCCTTCTTCGTGGGGATGGTGGCCGACCGCTTCTTCTCCACCGAGAAGATCCTGGCGCTCCTGCACCTGCTCGGCGCCGCGCTCCTCTGGTGGGCCTCCACCCTGCGCGACTTCGGGCCGTTCTACACCGCGCTGATCGCCTACGCGCTCTGCTACATCCCCACCCTCTCGCTCACCAACTCGCTCTCCTTCCACCACCTGCGCGACAGCGCCCGCGACTTCCCCCGGGTGCGCGTGCTCGGCACCATCGGCTGGATCGTGGCCGGCATCCTGGTGGGGCGGCTGGGGATCGAGGCCACCGCCGTCCCCATGCGCATCGCCGCCGGCGCGTCGGTGGTCATGGGCTTCTTCTCGCTCGCCCTCCCCCACACCCCACCGCAGGACGCCGGGCAGCCGGTGACGGTGCGCGGCGTGCTGGGGCTCGACGCGCTCTCGCTGCTGAAGGACCGCTCCTTCGCCGTGTTCGTGGCGGGGTCGTTCCTGCTCTGCATCCCCCTCCAGTTCTACTACACCTTCACCAACCTCTTCCTCAACGAGATCGGGCTCCCCGAGCCGGCCACCAAGATGACGCTGGGGCAGATGTCCGAGATCGCCTTCATGCTGGTGATGCCCTGGTTCCTGCTGCGGCTGGGGGTGAAGCGGATGCTGCTGATCGGGATGGCCGCGTGGGCGCTGCGCTACCTCCTCTTCGCCTTCGGCGACCCGGGGCCCGGCGTGGCCGCGCTCTACCTGGGGATCCTGCTGCACGGCATCTGCTACGACTTCTTCTTCGTCACCGGGCAGATCTACGTCGACCAGCGCGCCACCCCGCGCATCCGGGCGGCGGCGCAGGGGTTCCTGGCCTTCGCCACCCTGGGCGTGGGCTACTTCATCGGCGCGCTGGTGTCCGGCCGGGTGGTGGAGATGAACAGCACGGTGGGGCTGGTGGACTCCGGGCACGACTGGCGCGCCATCTGGCTGGTGCCGGCGGCCGCCGCCGCGACGGTGGGAGTGCTCTTCGCCCTCGCCTTCCGCGAGAAGCCGGCCCTCCGGCCGGCCGACCCGCAGCCCGCGCCGGCCTGAGCCATGCCCTCCTGGCTCCTGGCCGGCCTCTGGGGGCTGTTCGCCGCTTCGTCGCTCCTGCTCGGTGCCGCGCTCGGCTTCTACCTGCGCATCCCCCAGCGGGTGGTGGGGGTGGTGATGGGATTCGGGAGCGGGGTGCTGATCTCCGCCCTCTCCTTCGAGCTGATGGAGGAGGCCCACGAGCGCGGCGGGAGCCTCGCCACCGCCGTGGGCTTCGCCATCGGGGCGGTGATCTTCACCGGCGCCAACTGGCTGCTGGCCCGCTTCGGCGCCGCCGAGCGCAAGAAGTCGGGGCAGGAGCAGCCCTCCGAGCACGAGGTGGAGGGGAGCGGGACGGCGATCGCCGTGGGAACGCTGGTGGACGCCATCCCCGAGTCGATCGTCATCGGGCTCAGCTTCCTGGAGGGCGGGGCGATCGGGCTCATCGCCATCGCCGCCATCTTCCTGGCGAACCTCCCCGAGGGGCTCTCCAGCGCCGCGGGGATGAAGAAGGCCGGGCGCTCCGCCCGCTACGTCTTCACCCTGTGGGGCGGGATCGTGCTGGTGTCGGGGATTTCCGCGGCGGCCGGGTACGCGGGGATGCGCGACTTCCCGCTCCCGGTGATCGCGGCCACCAGCGCGGTGGCGGCGGGCGCCATCCTGGCCATGCTGGTCGACACCATGATCCCCGAGGCGGTCAAGTTCACGGGGAGCGCCACGGGGATCATCGCCGTGATCGGCTTCCTGCTGGCGTTCCTGCTCAGCAAGCTCAACGGCTAGGCTCCGGCCCTGGCGCGCCGGCGCCGCGGGCGAGAAGTTGGGGCGGAGCGGACCACGCTCCCGAACCCGGAGGACGACCGATGACCGACCTGGCTGGACAGCAGCCGGAGCTCCACGGCGCGCGGCGGCAGCTCGCCGCCGCGTGGGAGCGGGAGTGCGCCATCACCCTCAAGCTGCTCCGCGCCTACCCCGCCGACCAGAGCGAGCTGCAGCCCCACCCGCGCGCCAAGCACGCCCGCGACCTGGCGTGGATCTTCGCGCTGGAGATGGCGCTGGCGAAGATGACGGCGCACGGCCGGCTCGACCTCTCCGGCGGCTTCCCTTCCGCGCCGGACAGCTTCGACGAGGTGGTCTCGCGCTTCGAGAGCGGGCAGCGCGAGCTGGTGGAGGCCATCCGCGGCAGCACCGACGAGGAGCTCGCCGGGACGGTGCGCTTCTACACCGGCCCCCAGCAGATGGGCGACATCCCCGTGGTCGAGTTCCTCTGGTTCCTCCTGCACGACCACATCCACCACCGCGGCCAGCTCTCCGTCTACCTGCGGATGGCGGGCGGGAAGGTGCCCTCCATCTACGGCCCGTCCGCCGACGAGCCCTGGTTCTAGGCGACGCCGTGGCCGACAAGCTGGCGAAGGTGGTGGCGGAGCTGGGGGTGGACCACATCCGCCGCCACATCTTCCTCTGCGCGGACCCCACCAAGCCCAAGTGCGCGGACCGCGAGGCGGGGCTGGAGTCGTGGAAGTACCTCAAGGCCCGCCTCAAGGAGCTGAACCTGACGCACGGCGGCGGCGTCTACCGCACCAAGGCCAACTGCCTGCAGCTCTGCCGCCGCGGCCCCATCGCCGTGGTCTACCCGGAGGGGGCGTGGTACCACTCGTGCACGCCCGAGGTGCTGGAGCTCATCATCCAGCGCCACCTGGTCGGCGGGGAGGTGGTGGTGGAGTACCTGATCACGGAGCACCCGCTCGCCGAGACGGCTGGCAACGTTTCTGCGGCGGGTGATGTCGTGGCGGACTGGCCGCCCCCGCCCCCAGCCCCGTGATCCGGAGAGTGCACGTGAAGCGCATCGCCCCGCTGTTCCTGCTGGCCCTCGCCGCCGCGCCCGCCGCCCTCCCCGCGCAGCAGGTCCCCGAGCGCTTCGAGAACCTCAAGGTGCTCCCGGCGAACATCCACCGCGACACGCTCGTCCAGATCATGCGCGCCTTCGCGCAGGGGCTGGGAGTGCGCTGCACCTACTGCCACGTGGAGCGGCCGGGCCAGGAGCAGCTGGACTTCGCCTCGGACGACAAGGTGACCAAGGAGCAGGCGCGCTTCATGATGCGGATGACGCGCGACGTGAACGCCCGCGTGTCCGAGCTTCCCGACCGGAACAACCCGCCGGTGCGCGTCTTCTGCGTCACCTGCCACCGGGGCTCGCCCCTCCCCAAGACCATCGACGTGGTGCTGGCCGAGGCGATCGACTCGGCGGGGGTGCAGGGCGCGGTGCAGCGCTACCGCCAGCTGCGCGAGGAGACGATGGAGCGCGGGCGGTACGACTTCGGCGAGGGGCCGGTGAACGACCTGGCGCGGCGGCTGGCAGCGCAGGGGAAGACGGCCGAGGCGGCGGCGCTGCTGGAGATGAACGCCGAGCTGCACCCCACCTCCGCGGCCATCGACTTGCAGCTGGGAGACGTCTACCGCGCGCGGGGCGACCGCGACCGGGCCATCGCCCGCTACCGTGCCGCGCTGGAGAAGCAGCCGAACAACCAGATGGCGCGGCGGCGGCTGGACGAGCTCACCGGGCAGGCGCGCCCGTGAACGGCGCAGCGCGAGGGGTGTAAGGGGCGGGGCCGGAAACCTTTGGCGGTCGCGGGATCATGATGGAAGGCAGGACATGAGCGAACAGATCATCGAGGGCGGGGCGGCCCAGCGGTGGAGCCGCGCGTTTCCGCAGCGGACCGAGCTCCTCTTCCGCAGGCTGCTGGAGCAGCTTCCCGCGGGCGCGTACACCTGCGACCCGGACGGGCTCATCACCTACTACAACCAGCACGCGGTGCGGCTCTGGGGGCGCGCGCCGAAGCTGAACGACCCCACGGACCGCTTCTGCGGCTCGTTCAAGCTCTTCGCGGCCGACGGCGCGCCCGTCACGCACGACCGGTGCTGGATGGCGCTGGCGCTGCAGACGCAGGAGGAGTACAACGGGCACGAGATCGTGGTCGAGCGCCCGGACGGCACCCGCCGCACCGTGCTGGCGCACGCCAACCCGATCCTCGACGAGTCCGGCCGGCTCTCCGGGGCGGTGAACGTCCTGGTGGACATCAGCGACCGCAAGCAGGCCGAGGACGCCATCCGCGAGGCCGACCGCGCCAAGAGCGACTTCCTGGCGACGATGAGCCACGAGATCCGCACCCCGATCAACGCCATCATCGGCTTCGCGGAGCTGCTGGAGATGGAGGTGGCTGGGCCGCTCACCGAGGCGCAGAGGGCCCACCTGGCCCGCATCGAGGCCGCCAGCCGCCACCTGCTGACGCTGGTGAGCGAGGTGCTGGACCTCTCCAAGGTGGAGGCGGGGCAGATGGTGGTGCGCCGCGAGCCCCGGCGCGCGGGCGACTCGGCGGTGGCGGCGCTGGCGGTGATCCAGCCGCTGGCCGCGGCCAAGGGGATCGCCCTCGCCCCCCACTGCGGCGGCGACCCGGAGCTGGTGTACGAGGGCGACGACGACCGCGTCCGCCAGATGCTGATCAACCTCCTCTCCAACGCCGTCAAGTTCAGCGAGGCGGGCGCGCGGGTGGAGGTCGCCGCCGTGGCCGCCGGGCGGGCGGAGGGGCTCGCGCCCGAGGCCGAGGGGGAGCGCTGGGTCTGCTTCCGGGTGAGCGACACGGGGATCGGGATCGCGACCGACCAGCTGGAGCGCGTCTTCGAGCCCTTCGTGCAGCTGGAGCCCTCCCGCACGCGCACGCGCGGCGGCACGGGGCTGGGGCTGGCCATCACCCGGCGCCTGGCCCGGCTGATGGGGGGCGACCTCACGGTGGAGAGCACGGTCGGCGCGGGGAGCACCTTCACGCTCTGGCTCCCGGCGGCCGCGCAGGACTAGGTCCCGGACACACGATCACGGAGGGTGCCGATGGGAACCAGACACCCCGGCGTGGACGCCTACATCGCCAAGGCGCCGGAATTCGCCCGCCCGATCCTCACCTACCTGCGCGAGGTGGTGCACGAGGCGTGTCCCCCGGTGGAGGAGGCGCTCAAGTGGAGCGCGCCCTTCTTCGAGTACAAGGGGATCCTCTGCAGCATGGCCGCCTTCAAGCAGCACTGCGCCTTCGGCTTCTGGAAGGGGTCGCTCTTCGTGAGCGGGCAGGGCGGCGGCGACGAGGCCATGGGGCAGTTCGGCCGCCTCACCAGCGTGGACGACCTGCCGCCGCGCGAGGTGCTCGCCGGCTACGTGCGCGAGGCCATGCGGCTGAACGAGGAGGGGGTGAAGTCGCCCACGCGCTCCAAGGAGCGCGAGCCGAAGGCGGCGCTCCCGGTGCCGGACGACCTGGAGGCGGCGCTGCGGGCGAGCGAGGCGGCGCGGATCGGCTTCGAGGGCTTCAACCCGAGCCAGCGGCGCGAGTACATCGAGTGGATCACCGACGCGAAGAGCCCGGAGACGCGCCGGTGGCGGCTGGAGACGGCGGTGGAGTGGATGGCGGAAGGCAAGCCGCGCCACTGGAAGTACGCGAAGAAATAAACTCGAGGAGATTCTGCGTGCAGTATCACATCGAGCTGGAGCGCGAGGAGGACGGCCGCTGGATCGCCGAGATTCCGGACCTGCCCGGCGTGCTGGTCTACGGCCGCGATCGCGCCGAAGCCGTCGCACGCGTGCAGGCGCTGGCGCTGCGCGTGCTGGCGGAGCGCCTCGAACACGGGGAAACGGCTTCCGAGCCCCTCAGCGTTTCGTTCCTGGCCGCGTGAGCGGTCTGGCCCAGCACGAAGGCGAGGCGCGTTCTGGCCTCGCTGCTGCGGATCGGCTGGAGCGTGAAGCGCCAGGATGGCACCTCCCACCGCACCCTCACCCGCGAAGGCTGGCCGGACTACGTGTTCGCCTTCCACGATGCCGAAGAGATCGGTCCCCGCATGATGGCGCGCATCGCCAAGCGAACGGGGCTCACGCCGAAGGATCTCTAGCCCTGCGGCTTCCAGGTGCCCCGGGCCACGGCGGGGACGAAATCGTCCAGCCCGTCCGGTGGGAAGGCGAGCGTGCGCTCCTCCTCCGCGCTCCGGTACGCCGTCATCAGCAGCCGCACCACGTCCACCCCGTCGTCGAAGGTCAGGCGCGGCTCCTCCAGTCCCAGGAAAACACGCACGAAGTGCCGGTCCTCGGCCTCGTAGCCGTAGGCCGCCGCCTCGTTCGCCACCACCGGCATCTGCCCGGTCTCGGCGTTCTGCTTCTCCACCAGGTCCTCGCCCGCCGCCCCCACCACCGCCCGGCTGAAGAAGAGCTTCAGCCCGCTCTCCAGCGTGTTCCACGACATCGAGTACTCCGGCCCCAGCAGCTCGGCCGAGAGCCGCAGCCCCGCTCCCACGAAGCTCCACGAGGTGGTGGCCTCGCCCAGCACGCGCAGCCCCTCCGGCGTCTCGAACTCCACCGTCATGCTGGCGAAGTCCTCGGCCGGGCGGCGCGCGTAGTCCACCTCGGAACCCATCGTCTCGACCAGGTGCCGGACGTACTCCGGGCGCGTCCACTTCAGGGAGGCGATGCGCGCCGTCACCTTCACGGGACGGAGCGACGAGACCGGCGCACCGGGCTCGGTGAGCAGGTGGCGGACGACGAGCACCGAGTGGCACATCATGTCGTTCAGCACCCCGCCGCCCTGCAGCTCGCCGCGCCAGAACCAGGGCATGTGCGGGCCGCCGTGCTCCTCGGCGGCGCGCGCCAGGTAGGGCCGCCCGGTGAGCCGCGCGCCGCGCGCCCAGAGCAGCGCCCGCCCGTGCTCCACCTGCGGCGCGAACACCTGGTTCTCCAGGTAGCCGTGCCGGAGGCCGGCGCGCTTCGTCAGCTCCGCCACCCGCAGCGCCTCGGCCACGTTGCGGGCCAGCGGCTTCTCGCAGGCAATCCCCCGCAGCGCCCCCGTCCCGCGCTCCGCGGCGTGGACGATCTCCTCCACGTTCTCGATCCGTGCGTGGTTGGGCCCGCACAGCCAGAGCGCGCCGATGCGCGGGTCCTCCACCATGGCGGTGATGGAGGGGTACGCGCGCGCCTCGCCCACGTCGAGCGAGCGCGCCAGCGCCGCCGTGGCCGCGGCGCGCTCCGCGTTGGGACTCCACACCCCCAGCACGTCGGCGTCGCGCACGCCCACGAAGCCCTGCAGGTGGAAGCGGGCGTTGAACCCGCTCCCCACGATGCCGATCCCCAGCCGCTCGGTCGCCATGCGCGGCCTCAGTAGTGGACGCCGAGCTTGCGCAGCGCCTCGGGCGGGCAGCCGTCCCACCGCGCCAGCACCCGGTTCCCCAGGTACTGCAGGTCCTCCACCCCCATGCGGCTCGACCAGAAGCCCGAGGCGGTCAGGTCGCGGAAGCGGTTGAAGAAGGCCACGCCCTGGCTCATCTCCGGGCGCGCCCGCGCCGGGTAGGCGATGTCGTCCAGCAGCGCCGTGCGCTCGCCCTCCCCCGCCTCCACGAAGGCGCGGCCCCAGCGCTCGCGGCTCTCCGCGTCCAGCCAGGCCAGCCCGCCGCGCAGGGGGAGGCGCAGCTCCGGGTACGCGTCCGCGAAGAAGTCCATGAACTCCGGCACCCCGGCGTCGGTGGCGCTCCCCGAGCGCTCGTCGCGGGGGATCACCAGGTCCACCAGCACCCGCACCGTCTCCCACTCGTGCGGGGTGAAGAACTTCGGCGCGTACCCGCCGGCCGCCGCCGAGGCCGCGGCGGCGCGCGCGGCGCGGACGACCTGCTCGGGCGCCACGGACGCGGGCGCGAAGGCCGCGGCCAGCGGGAGGGCGGCGAGCAGTCCCAGCGCCTCGCGGCGGGTCAGGTCCCGGCTCACAGCGCCCCCCGCTTCCGCTGGTCGGCGATGAACTCGCTGGTGCGCATGGACAGGGCGAGGATGGTCCAGGTGGGGTTCTTGTCCGCCTGCGAGACGAACGACCCGCCGTCGGCCACGAACAGGTTCTTCACGTCGTGCGCCCGGCAGTTGGCGTCGAGCACCGAGGTGCGCGGGTCGCTCCCCATGCGGGTGCACCCCAGCTCGTGGATGATGCGCCCGCCCGTGGCGATCCCGTACCCGTCGACCTGCGGCGGCATCGGCGAGAACACCTCGCCGCCCAGCTCGGTGACGATGGCGCGGAAGGTCTCCTGCATGTGCTTCACCTGGCGCACTTCGTGGTCGCTCCACTTCCAGTGGAAGCGCAGCACCGGGATCCCCCAGCGGTCCACCGTCACCGGGTCGAGCTCGCAGTAGCAGTCGTCGCTGGGGATCTGCTCGCCGCGGCCGGAGAAGCCCACCGTGGCGCCGTAGTAGCGGCGGTAGTCGTCCTTGAGCGTCTTGCCGTAGCCGCCGCCGGAGGGGTAGCGGTGGATGCCGCCCATGAACCCGTACGCCGGCACCCCCAGCCCGCCCCAGGGCTCGATGTGGTAGCCGCGCGGGAAGTCGAGGGTGCGGTTGTCGATCCACCAGGGGACGTAGATGTGGGCGCCCCCCGCCCCGCCCTCGTTGTGGGGGACGTGGTCCATCAGCGCGGGGATGAAGCCCGCCACGTCGGTGCCGGTGGTGTCGGTGAGGTACTTCCCCACCGTGCCGCTGGAGTTGGCCAGCCCCTGCGGGAAGAGCGCCGAGCGCGAGTTGAGGAGGATGCGCGCGGACTCGCAGGCGCTGGCGGCGAGCACCACCACCCGGGCGCGCACATGCTCGTCGCGCCCGCTCGCCTTGTCCACGTAGGAGACGCCGGTGGCCAGCCCGTCGGGGCCGGTAGTGACCTCGCGCGCCATGGCGCGGGTGAGCAGCGTCAGCTTCCCCGTGGCGAGCGCGGGGGGGAGGAGCACGCCGGGGGTGGAGAAGTTGGCGTTGACGGAGCAGCCGCGGCCGCACTGGCCGCAGTAGTGGCAGGGCGGGCGCCCGTTCAGCGGCTCGGTGAGGATGGACATCCGCGAGCTGATGACGGGGATGCCGAGCCGGCCGCACGCCTCCTTCACCTTCAGCTCCCAGCAGCGCAGCTTGGGCGGGGGCTGGAAGACGCCGTCGGGGTGGTTCCGCAGCCCCTCGCGGCTCCCGAAGATCCCCACCAGCCGGTCGAGGCTGTCGTAGTAGGGCGCCAGGTCGTCGTAGGAGATCGGCCAGTCGTCGCCGAGGCCGTCGAGGCTCTTGCCGCGGAAGTCGTCCGGCCCGAAGCGCAGGGAGATGCGCCCCCAGTGGTTGGTGCGGCCGCCGAGCATGCGGGCGCGCCACCAGTCGAAGCGCGTGCCGGGGGCGCGGGTGTACGGCTCGCCCTCGATCTCCCACCCGCCGATGCAGGCGTCGAACTCGCCGAAGGGGCGCTCGGGGGTGGCGGCGCCGCGCCGGGGCGAGTCGTACGGCCACTTCAGCATGGCGCTGTCGCGGTAGATGTCCCACGGCTCTCCGGCCTCGAGCAGCACCACGTCGGCGCCCGCCTGCGTGAGCACGTACGCCGCCATGCCGCCGCCCGCGCCGGAGCCCACCACGCACACGTCGTAGACCTTCTGCCTGCGGCGGATCATCATGGGCGAGGGGGTGGGATGAGGGAGCGGCTTCGTGGGGCAGGATACTATGGTAGCGCGCGACGGCCGGCGGGAGAAGAACCGTAGGCGGGTGAAGCCTCGCAAACCGCGCGAGGCCTAACCCGCACGCCAGGATGGAATCGCCCGTAGGGTGCGACGCATGCGTCGCCCGTGGCGTGGGCACAGGGGTCCGGAGCACCGCGAGGATGGGCGTGCAGTCCGCGCAGGCGGACTTCGCGTTGTTGTTGCCGCGATTTACAATCGCCCGGCGAGGGGCGGCGGCGGGATCTGACGAGGAGGCTGTGCGCGAACGGGTAGACGCCGGTGCCATGCGGCCGCGGGCGACGCATGCGTCGCACCCTACGGGCGTTCTGATGGGTCCGAGGCGTTACTACCGGCGCGCCCTCACTCCACGTTCTCGCGAGTGACGCCCTCCAGCTCCAGCACGAAGTCGGGACCCCACGCCAGCGACGGCGTGCGGAACCCGGGCGGCGCATCCCCCGCCAGCACGCGCTCCACCGCCGCCACCGAGGCCAGCGCCGTGAGCGTGTACCCCTCCGGCGTGCGCATCCGCGAGACGGCGCGGTTCCCCTGCGCGTCCACGGCCTCGCCCCACAGCCGGGTCTCGCCGCGGAGGCGGCGCTCCTCGTCGGGGCCGGCGGGTCCGGAGCGCGCCGCCCGCTGGGCCAGCTTGCGCACCGGCGCACTCCCCAGCAGCCACCCCAGCCAGCGCGACGCCTTGAGCATCCGCCGCGCGCGGCGGGGGATGCGGGTGTAGACCTCCACGTCGGGGATGCCGGTGCTGTGGAAGGCGGTGGAGACGTCGCCCCAGGGGATGGTGGTGACGGTGACGGGTCCGCGCCCGAAGTCGACCGCGCGGCTCTTCCACGCCGGCGGCACGGGGACGATGCGCCCGCCGCGGCGGACGGCGCCGGGCTTCCCCAGGTTCTCGGCCATGGTGGCCTTCGTCCCGCGCGAGACGCCGCCGCCGAACCCCGCGAAGGCCAGCGCCAGCCGTACGGCGCCCGGGAGGCGGCGCTTGAGGTGGGCGGCCAGGCAGTCGGTGGGCACCACGTCGAAGCCCACGCCGGGGAGGAGCATCACCCCTTTCGCTCGGGCCTCCGCGTCGCGCGCCGCGAGCGCCTCGAAGACCAGGAGCTCTCCCGTGATGTCGAGGTAGTGGGTGCCGGTGCGCAGGCAGGCGTCGGCCATCGGCCGCGCCGTGCGCGAGAAGGGGCCGGCGCAGTGGAGCACCGCCGGCACGTCGCGGAGCGCGGCGTCGAGCGCGGGTGCATCGTCCAGCGAGAGGGGGAGGTGCGGCAGCCCGGTCTCGGCGGCCTGCCGCTCCAGCTCGGCAGCGTTGCGCCCGGAGAGCACGGGACGCAGCCCGCGTGAGACCGCATGCTCGGCCACCAGCTGACCGGTGTAGCCGTACGAGCCGTAGAGCAGGAAGCTTCCGGGCATGGGGTCACGCCTCCTTGCTCAACCGCCGATCTCGGGGACGCCGAGAGACCGGCAGATCTTGCGGGCGAGCTGGTTCGAGATTTCCGGGTGCCGGGGAACGGCTTCGACGGCGCCCGTGGCCGGGTTGCACCAGAGCGAGTGCGCGCTTCCCTCTCGCTTCAGGTAGCACCCGTGGTAGCGAAGATGCCGCAGGAGATGACCTCGCCTCATCCGATGGAGACGATCTCCCGCTCGGCGTCGTGGGGAAGACCGCGCAGCGCATCGGCGCGGCGGTCCTCAAGGACCAGCTCGATCGCGGCGGCGAGGTTTTCCAGGCATTCCTCTTTGGTTCTCCCCTGCCCGTTCGCGCCGGGGATCTCGGGGCAGTAGGCGATGAACCAGTCCTCATCGCGTTCCACCACTGCCGTAAACTCGTTGCGCACGGCCACCTCCGTCAGCAGCAAAGCCATCGGGCGTCGTCATCCCCAATATCACCATCTTCGCGGGAAGACAACAGCCGTGGCGCAGGGGATGGGGCGGTACTCCCCGATGGGAGGGAGGAAGGCAGGGATGACGTTTCGCGCGCCCGAAGAAGCCAATCACCCGTCACGCATCGTGCTGGCTTCCGATCGGGCGGCCGCCGGCGGGCCGGGAGGAGAGATCGGTTGTGGGTCAGTACCGCCCCATGCGTGGAATGGTAGTCCCATTTACATGGGGCGCGCAAGACCCACGTTCCCTCACCGCTCCGCCTCCGCCAGCGCGCCGGTGCGCTCCTGGATGGAGCGCACCTCGCGCCGCCGGCTGCGCATGGCGCTGATGGCGTCCACCGCCGCCGAGGCCGCCGACATGGTGGTGATGTACGGCACCTTGTACTGGATCGCCGCCCGCCGCGTGGCGTAGTCGTCGTACTGGCTCTGCTTCCCCAGCGGCGTGTTCACCAGCAGCGCCACCTCGCCCGAGATGATGTGGTCCACCGTGTTCGGCCGCGCCTCGTTCACCTTGAACACCCGCTCGCAGGGGACGCCCCGCTTCCGCAGGTAGCGCGCCGTCCCCTCCGTGGCCAGGATGCGGAAGCCCATGTCGTGCAGCCGCCGCGCGATCGGCGTCACCGTGGGCTTGTCGGGGTCGTTGACGGTGATGATCACGCTCCCCTCGCGCGGCAGGTCCATCCCCGCCGAGATCTGCGCCTTGGCGAAGGCCATCCCGAACGAGTCGTCGATCCCCATGGCCTCGCCGGTGGAGCGCATCTCGGGCCCCAGCAGCGGGTCCACCTCGGGGAGCTTGTTGAAGGGGAAGACCGACTCCTTCACCGCCACGCCGCTCACCGGGATCTCGTCCGGGAGCCCGAAGTCCGCCAGCCGCTCGCCCACCATCAGCCGCGCGGCGATGCGCGCCAGCGGCACCCCGGTGGCCTTGGAGACGAAGGGCACGGTGCGCGAAGCGCGCGGGTTCACCTCCAGCACGTACACCCGCCCCTGGAAGACGGCGAACTGCACGTTGATGAGCCCCACCACCCCCAGCGCCCGCGCGAAGCGGCGGGTGTGCTCGCGCATCTCCTCCAGCTGCCGGTCGCCCAGCAGGTAGGGGGGGAGCACGCACGCCGAGTCGCCGGAGTGGATGCCGGCCTCCTCGATGTGCTGCATGATGCCGCCGATCACCACCGTCTCGCCGTCGCAGAGGGCGTCCACGTCGGCCTCGAAGGCGTCTTCGAGGAAGCGGTCGATGAGCACCGGCCGGTCGTGCGACACCTGCACCGCGCGCTCGAAGTAGCCGCGCAGCCCGGGCTCGTCGTACACGATCTCCATCCCCCGCCCCCCCAGCACGTAGCTGGGGCGCAGCAGCACGGGATAGCCCACCCGACCCGCGATCTCGGCCGCCTGCTCCACGCTCACCGCCAGCCCGTTGGGGGGCTGCGCCACCTCCAGCGCGCGGGCCAGCGCCTCGAAGCGCTCGCGGTCTTCCGCGCGGTCGATGGCGTCGACGGAGGTGCCGAGGATCGGCACCCCGAGCGCCTCCAGCGGCTGCGCCAGCTTGAGCGGCGTCTGCCCGCCCAGCTGCACGACGACGCCCTCCGGCCGCTCCAGCCGCACGATCTCCAGCACGTCCTCCAGCGTCAGCGGCTCGAAGTAGAGCTTGTCGCTCACGTCGAAGTCGGTGGAGACGGTCTCGGGGTTGGAGTTCACCATCAGCGTCTCGAACCCCGCCTCGCGCAGCGCCAGCGCGGCCTGCACGCAGCAGTAGTCGAACTCCACCCCCTGCCCGATGCGGTTGGGCCCGCTCCCCAGGATCACCACCTTGCGCCGGTCCGACGGGTCGGCCTCGTTCTCCTCGCCGTAGGTGGAGTACAGGTACGGGGTGGCGGCGGGAAACTCGCCCGCGCAGGTGTCCACCCGGTTGTAGACGGGGTGAACCCCCAGCGCCCAGCGCCGCTCGCGCACCGCCGTCTCGTCCTCGCCGCGGAGCCGGGCGAGCTGCGCGTCCGCGAACCCGAGACGCTTCATCCGCAGCAGGTCGTCGCGGCCCGCCTCCGGGAGCGCCGCGTACGCCGCCTCCGCCTCCACCAGCTGCCGCAGCTGCGCCACGAACCAGGGGTCGTACGCGGTCAGCTCCGCCACCTCTTCGATGGAGAAGCCGGCCAGCAGGGCGCGCTTGACGTGGAAGACGCGCTCGGGACTGGGGCGGCGGAGCGCGGCGCGCAGCGTCTCCGGGGTATCGTCCTTCAGCCGGTCCTCGGCGAGGGTGGCCCCCAGCTCCCACCCGTGGCGGCCGATCTCCAGCGCCCGGATCGCCTTCTGCCACGCCTGCTTGAAGGTGCGCCCGATGGCCATCGACTCGCCCACCGCCTTCATCTGCACCCCCAGGGTGTTGTCGGCCGCCGGGAACTTCTCGAAGGCGAAGCGGGGGAACTTCACCACCACGTAGTCCAGCACCGGCTCGAACGAGGCCGGGGTGGTGCGGGTGATGGCGTTGGGGAGCTCGTCGAGGGTGTAGCCCACGGCCAGCTTGGCGCCGATGCGGGCGATCGGGTAGCCGGTGGCCTTCGACGCCAGCGCCGAGGAGCGCGAGACGCGGGGGTTCATCTCCACCACCAGCAGCTCGCCGTTGCGGGGATTGACGGCGAACTGGACGTTGCAGCCGCCCGCCTCCACCCCGATCTCGCGGATGATGGCGATGGCGGCGTCGCGCATCTTCTGGTACTCCACGTCGGTGAGCGTCTGCGCCGGGGCCACGGTCACCGAGTCGCCGGTGTGCACGCCCATGGCATCGACGTTCTCGATGGAGCAGATGATGACCACGTTGTCGGCGCCGTCGCGCATCACCTCCAGCTCGAACTCCTTCCACCCGATGACGGAGCGGTCCACCAGCACCTCGTGCATGGGGGAGAGGTCGAGCCCGCGCCGCACCTGGTCCTCCAGCTCCGCGCGGTTGTAGGCGATGCCGCCGCCGGTGCCGCCGAGGGTGAAGGAGGGGCGGATGATGGCGGGGTACCCGGTGTCTTCCACGATGCGCAGCGCCTCGTCGAGCGTGCGGGCGAAGCCGCCGTGGGGGAGCTTGAGGCCGATGCGCTGCATGGCCTTGGCGAACTCGCTGCGGTCCTCGGCGGTGCGGATGGCGCGCGCGTTGGCGCCGATGAGCTCCACCCCGTGGCGGGCGAGGACGCCGGTGTCGTGCAGCTCCAGCGCCACGTTGAGGGCCGTCTGCCCGCCCATGGTGGGGAGGATGGCGTCGGGCTTCTCCTTCTCGATGACCCGCTCCACCCACTCGGGGGTGATCGGCTCGATGTAGGTGGCGTCGGCCAGGTCGGGGTCGGTCATGATCGTGGCCGGGTTGCTGTTGACCAGGATCACGCGGTAGCCTTCCTCGCGCAGGGCGCGGACGGCCTGGGTCCCCGAGTAGTCGAACTCGGCCGCCTGCCCGATGACGATGGGCCCGGAGCCGAGGATGAGGATGCTCTGGAGGTCGGTGCGCTTGGGCATCTGCCAGGTACCGTCTGCGAAACGCCGGCCCGTCCGCTTCGGGAGGGGCCGGCGCCGGTGCCGGACGAACGGAGGTGCTGTCGGGGCGGGAATCTACGCGGCCGGGCGCCGCCGGGAAAGGTGACCGTGAAGCGACACGGGTCGAGTGGGCTACTGCCGCCGGTAGACGTCCCCTTCCACACAGACGAGGCCGACCGGTTCACCGCTGCCGGCGGCGAAGAGCGTGCGCTGCGCCTGCGACCCGTCGACGAAGGCGAGCGAGAGCGTCAGACCGTCGAGGTGGTAGCGTCCTCCGACGCCGCTCTGGCCCGCGCCGAACGTGAACGTACCGCCGGGGTCGAACGTGTAGACATTCTCCGAGGAGACGCCGACGTTGCCCGCGCCGGCCCACGTGCCGATCAAATCCGCCCCGGTGAGTGGGCGCGCGGGCTTGAAGCTGTCGCCGTCCAGCTCGAAGCCCTCCGCGGTTCTCCCATACGGCCACTGGTCTACCCGGCCGTCGTCCCAGCGCACGGTGATCCAGCCCGTCTCGTGTCGATAGTTGCCGCACATGTCGGGGTTGCAGCGTGACGGATCGAACGCGCTGCCGCCCCCGAAGGGAAACGTGCGCGTGATGCGATCGCCGGCCAGGAACAGGAGCGTCCGCACCTCGAGCCGCCCTCCGCCCATGAGGTCCACCTTCAGGCGATAGAAGAGACCCACCGGCCGGTCCTGGTCGAACGCGGCGGCCGGGATGGGAATCGGCTGCTCGCTCGATGGGGTCATCGCGCTCCTCGCTTTCGTGATGTGCTGTCGGGGCGGGAATCTACGCGGCCGGAGGCATGGGGAAAGAGGTTGCGAGGGGTCACAGGTGGAGTGCGCCCGGCACGGCTTATCGTGCGGACGCCGATCCCCCGGCGAATCCGATCCAGCAGCCTGGTTCCGACCTTCGTCTTGATGGGCGGGGTGTAGCGTCCTACTCTTTTGCGTGAGGGGGAGGTGGCCAGCCGCACGAGCTGCGTCCATTTCCCGGGTCGCAACTGAAAGGAGGACCAATGGCACAGTACGATACGATTGCCTTCGATTATCAGGAGATCGCCGCCGGCGTGCCGCTCCGGGAGCCCGAGTGGTACTCGCTCCGCCGCCGGCTTGGCGACCTCACAGGTCTCTCCGTCCTCGACCTGGCCTGCGGCGACGGGATGGGTACCCGCCTCCTCAAGCGGTGGGGGGCCGCCCGCGTGGTGGGTGTCGACATCTCGGAGCAGATGATCAGGCTCGCCCAGCAACAGGAACAGGCGCAGCCTCTGGGCATCGAGTACCAGGTCGCGGACGCCGCCATGCTGGGCAAGATCGGTCCGTTCGATCGCGTCACTGCCTCTTACTTCCTGCACTATGCGCGGAACCGGGAACAACTGCACCACATGGTGCGGACGATCTATGACAACCTCGAGCCGGGCCAGCACTTCGTCGGGAGCAACGCCAATCCGCTCCAGCCGCCGCAGCCCATCATCGACCAGCGGAAATACGGGCTCAGGTACGAGCTCATGGACGAGACGCTCCACGAAGGGGCGACGCTCCGCGCCACGCTTTTCCTCGGCGAGAACACGGTGGAGTTCGACTTCTACTGGTTACCCTGGACAGCCTACGAGGAGGCGTTCCGAACCGTGGGTTTCCGCTCGTGGAAGGTCGAGCCTTACCTGATCCCGCCGGACTCCGAGCGCAAGTACGGTGAGGGCTTCTGGGACGAGTACATTGCCGCACCGTCGGTGGTCCACATCACCTGCCAGAAATAGGAGCCACAAGAGTGCTTCACCGTGCGCTGGGGAAGCTTGCCACATGTGCGCACGTAGTCACGAACAACGCCGGCCAGGGTGCCAAAAGAATCGGGCCCGCACGGCCGCCTGAGGCGTTCAAGCGTGGATCTGCCCGAACAACAACTGATGTGGGCGGTGCAGGCACTGGCCCAGCCCGCCGACGTACAGCCGACGCTGTTCCCACCCTTCGTGGTGGCCGCCGACGAGCTCGCGCTGGACTTCGACCACTGGCGAGAGGTCGCTGAGGGGGCAGTCGGCGCGTCGTGGTCGCAGGGCCAGCGGTCGGCGCTCGCGGCGTTGGACCGAATGCTGGCCGAGATGAGTGAACCCGGCGAGCCGGAGTTGTGGCTGGGAGACGAATGCCTCCGGCATCCGCAGTGGTCCGAGGTCCGGCAGCTCGCCCAGGCGGTGCTGTCCGCGTTCGGATGGCCGGCGGGTCTGCCGCCCGAGGGTCGGGCGGCGTACGTCTCTGGCTCTGGGTAGCGGCA
>DASUNK010000425.1:0-3342 GCA_036277195.1 Longimicrobiaceae bacterium
TGCGGGCGCAGGAGGCGTGCGTGCCGGGAGACACCGCGGCCTGCGACTCGCAGAACGTGTGTGCCCCGAGCGTCTGTCCCACCTGCGGCGCCGCGCTGGACTGGCCGTTCCGGCCGGGGGAGCAGCAGGGTCCCAGCCGCTTCGGCAACTGCTGCGTCTGAGGCACGGCCTCGCCCGCAGCGCAACGCCCCGCCGGCCCAGGCCGGCGGGGCGTTCTACTGCACCACCCGCCGCACCTCGCCGATGCCGACGGCGGCGCCGCCGCGGCGGGGGTCCGCGATCCCCGAGATCACCCCGTCCGGCAGGATGACGATCGACTGCACGTCGCCCTGGAAGCCGGGGCGCTCCGTCACCACGTGCCCCATCGCCCGCAGCCGCAAAACCACCGCCGAATCGAGGCCGTTCCGCTCGTAGCGCAGCGTGTCCGGCAGGTGCTGGTGGTGCAGCCGCGGCGCCCCCGTCGCCATCGCCACCGGCATCCCGAAGTCCACCACGTTCGACACCGCCATCACCACCGAGGTGATGATGGTGGCCCCGCCCGGCGTCCCCGTCACCAGCTTCACCCGCCCGGCGGGGTCGAGCACGATGGTGGGCGTCATGGCCGAGAGCATCCGCTTCCCCGGCGCGACCGCGTTGGCCGCGCCCTGCACCAGCCCGAACTGGTTGGGCACCCCCGGCTTGGCGGTGAAGTCGTCCATCTCGTTGTTGAGCAGGAACCCCGCCCCCTCCACCGTCACCAGGTTGCCGTAGAGGGAGTTGATGGTGGTGGTCACCGCCACCGCGTTGCCGCGCTCGTCGACGATGGAGTAGTGGGTGGTGCTGGCGCCCTCGGCCGGCGGGGCGCCCAGGCCGGGGGCCACCGCCACCGACTGGGTGGCGCGGTCGCGGCGGATGGTGGCGCGGCGCTCGGCGGCGTACTCGTCGGAGGCCATGCGCGCCACCGGCTGCGGGACGAAGTCGGGATCGGCCAGGTAGGCGTTGCGGTCCGCGTAGGCGCGGCGCGCGGCCTCGGTGAAGAGGTGCACGTGCTCGGCGGAGAGGAAGCCGAGGGCGCGCAGGTCGTAGCCCTCCAGGATGTTCAACATCTCCGCCATGGTGACGCCGCCGGAGGAGGGCGGGGGCATGGAGATGACCTCGTGCCCGCGGTAGCGGAAGCGGACGGGGTCGCGCCAGACGGCTCGGTAGCGGGCCAGGTCCGCGGCGCTCATCACCCCGCCGCCGCGGCGCATCTCGGCCTCCACCAGCTCGGCGGTGCGGCCGCGGTAGAAGCCGTCCGCCCCCTCCTGCTGGACGCGGCGGAAGGTGGCGGCCAGGTCCGGCTGCGCCAGCCGGTCGCCCACCCGCGGCGCCGCGCCGTTGCGCAGGAAGACGGCGGCCGTGGCGGGGAAGGTGCGCAGCCGGCCCTCGTGGCTCTTCAGCGACTGCGCCAGCCGCTCGTGCACCACGACGCCATCGGCCAGGTTGACGGCGGGCTGCACCAGCTCCGCCCAGGGGAGGGTGCCGAAGCGCCGGTGCGCCTCCCACATCCCGGCCACGGAGCCGGGGACGCCCGCGGCCAGGTGCCCCACCAGCGACTTCTCGGTGACGTTCCCCGCCGCGTCGAGGAACATGTCGCGGGTGGCGCCCAGCGGGGCGGCCTCGCGGAAGTCGAGGGCGGCGGTGGTGCCGTCGGCCATGCGCACCACCAGGAATCCCCCCCCGCCGATATTCCCCGCCTCGGGGTTCACCACCGCCAGGGCGAAGTGGGTGGCCACGGCGGCGTCGACGGCGTTGCCCCCGCGCCGCAGCACCTCGGCGCCCACCTCGCTGGCCACGCGGTCGGTGGTCACCACCATCCCCTGCCGCGCGTAGACGGGGGCGACGGAGCCGGGCTGGAACTCCCAGCGCGGGGGGAAGGCGGCGGTGGTGTCGCGGCTCCCCGTCCACGCCGCGCGCGCGCTGTCCGGCGAGCAGCCGCCGGCGGCGAGGGCCGTGGCGGCCAGGAGGGGGAGGAGCGCGGCGCGGCGGAGCGTCATGGGCGGAGCGTCGGGAACGGGTCGCGGGTGCGTGGCTCGCCCTCCAAATAACCGGGAACGCGGGCGGAGGGCAACGGGGGGCCCGCGGCTTGCGGGCCCTTGCATCCCGGCCCCGCGCCACCCACGTTGGGGGCGGGTACGCCGGCGGCGCCAGGCTCCGCGCCGATTCCCCCGAGGCCGTGCGTTGATGATCCCGGACTCCCCGCTCGACCCCCGGCTCACCGAGCAGCGCAACCCCGCCACCCAGGACATCGACCGCCTCTCGGCGCTGGAGATCGTCCGCATCATCAACGCCGAGGACCGCAAGGTGCCCCGCGCCGTGCGCACCCAGCTCAAGCAGATCGCGCGGGCGGTGGAGATGGCCGAGGAGACCTTCCGCGGGGGCGGCCGGCTGGTGTACATCGGGGCGGGGACCTCCGGGCGGCTGGGCGTGCTCGACGCCACCGAGATGCCCCCCACCTACGGCACCCCGCCCGGGATGGTGCAGGGCGTCATCGCCGGGGGGCACGCGGCGCTGCTGCGCGCGGTGGAGGGCGCCGAGGACAGCCGCGAGGAGGGCGGCGCCGCCATGGACGCGCTGGAGATGGGTCCGGGCGACTTCGCCTTCGGCATCGCCGCCAGCGGCACGACGCCGTACGTGCACGGCGCCCTCACCCGCGCCAAGCAGCGCGGCAGCCGCACCGGCTTCCTCCTCTGCACCCCCCCGGCGGAGTGGATGCTGCAGGTGTACGACGTGGTGATCGCCCCGCTGGTGGGCCCCGAGGTGGTCACCGGCTCCACCCGGATGAAGGCCGGCACCGCCACCAAGCTGGTGCTCAACACCATCACCACCGGCGCCATGATCCGCCTGGGGAAGGTGTACGGCAACCTGATGGTTGACCTGCGGGCCACGAACCAGAAACTTGTGGACCGCAGCCAGCGCATCCTCATGGAGATGCTGGGCCTGGACCGCGCCGCCGCCGCGGCGCTGCTGGGCGAGGCCGGCGGGCGGGTGAAGACGGCGCTGGTGATGTACTGGACGGGCGCCGACCGCGCCGAGGCCATCCGCCGGCTGCGGCGCGTGGGCGGCCGCCTGGGCGACCTGCGGCGCGACGAGCCCCGGCCGTGAGCTGCGTTCGCGTCCCCGCGAGCCTCCCCGCGCGGCCCCCCTCCGCGGCCGAGTGGGAGGAGCTGCTGGTGCGGCTGGAGATCGCTCCGCGGGCCGCGCGGCTGGCGCTGGAGGACGCGGGCGCCCGCGCCGGGGCGCTGCGCGGGCCCCTGCTCCACCTGGTGCGCCGCGAGCGCTGGCTGGCGCGCGCGCTGGAGGCGCTCCGCGACGGGAAGCCGG
>DASUNK010000426.1:0-4575 GCA_036277195.1 Longimicrobiaceae bacterium
AGCGTGGTCTACGCCCTCCTCTTCGGGGTGATCGTGGGGACGGTCACCCAGTGGCTGCTGGGGGGGATCGTCCCGCTGGCGCTGCAGGGCGCGTCGATGGACCGGCTCCCGCTGGGGCAGAGCATCGTCCTCTCGCTGGGCGCCGGCATCTACGAGGAGCTGGTCTTCCGCGTCATCCTGGTGGGCTTCCTGCTGGCGGTGTTCAAGTCGGCGGGGCTCTCCCGCGGGCAGGCGGGGGTGTTCGCGGCGCTGCTGGCGGCGCTCCTCTTCTCCGCCTTCCACTACGTGGGCCCCTACGCCTACCCGCTGGAGCTGGGCTCCTTCACCTTCCGCTTCCTGGCGGGGCTGGCCTTCAGCGCGCTCTACCTCGTGCGCGGCTTCGGCATCGCCGCCTGGACGCACGCGCTCTACGACGTGTTCCTGGTGGTCGCCCGGGGCGGGTGACGGAAGTGCGAAGTGCGAGGTGCGAAGTGCGAAGTGCGACCGGGCGCGGAGCCAGCGGCGCGGGAGGTGCGTAGGCGCCTCCCTCCGCTGCCGCCGAACCCGCTCACCCGCACCCGAGCCATGGATTCCGACACCCCCTTCTACACGCCGCGCGAGGCGCGCGACCTGTCCGACGCCGTCGAGATCCTGCGCTCCGGCCGCGAGGCCGTGCTGCGCGACTGGGTGGAGCGCGTCCGCGACAACCAGGCGATGCGCGCCGGCCAGGCGCTGACCGAGCCGCTGCTGCTGGACCACATCCCCCAGCTCTTCGAGGCCATCCTCGACCGGCTGCAGATCAACCGCCCGCGCGAGGACGCCGAGGCGTTCGCGGCGGTGCACGGCTTCACCCGGCGGCTGAGCGGGTACAACGTGGTGGAGACGGTGCTGGAGCTGCTGATGTTCCGCCGCTCCATCTGGGCGTACCTGGTGGCGGTGGGCGCGCGGGTGGACGGCGCCTACGCGGCCATGGAGCAGATCGACGGGATGGTGGACCGCGCGGTGCTCTCCTCCCTCAGCGCCTTCCTCGACCCGCACGCGAAGATGCTGGAGCGCGAGGCCGCGGCCCCTGGCACCAATCCCCCCCCTGGCGGGTAATTCCTTCCGCGCCCGCCCCGGGCTGCGTCTCCACCCCCGTACTGCGCCTCCTGGAGGGAAGGATGCGAGTGGCACGCGACGTCCGCCGGCCCCTGGCCCTGGCCGCGCTCACCCTGGCCGCCGCCGCGTGCGGCGACGGCACCGGCACCGGCGTGGACCCGCTCACCCCCGCCGAGGTGGAGGGGGTGTACCTGGTCTGCACGCTCACCTTCACCCCCACGCAGCCGGCGCTCCCCCCGGCCAACCTGCTGGAGCGGATCATCGACACCACTCCGCCGGTGGGGCGTCCCGGGCCCAGCGTGGCCCTCAGCGGCGACGCGGCGGTCTTCGACCTGGTGTACACCCGCCAGGGGAACAACTTCCTCCAGCAGCTGCGCGGCGAGATGGAGTTCGGCGAGAACTCCGTCTTCCTGCGCATGTTCCAGGGCGGCCCGGCCGTGGGCATCCCCGCCGAGCTGCTGCTGCCGCCCCACCTGGACCTGGTCTTCTCCGCCACCCCCCGGCGGCTGACGGCGGGCGAGGAGGTGAGCGGCTACTCGGTGGCCCGCGCCGACTACGCCCGCGCCGCCGGCATCAGCGAGGACAACCTGGCGCCGCGCATCAACGGGCACGTCACGGCCCTCTTCTCGGCGGAGGGGTGCGGCTGAGCCGGTGCCGGGGCTGTACCAAACGCGCTCCGGGTCCGATCTTCCACGGTCGGACCCGTCTGCTTCCGGCACGTATGGATCGGATTCGCGACCTGCCTCGATGAGACGCTTCCTTCTCGCCCTCGCGGCCGCGCTCGCGCTCGCCGCCCCCGCGCGCGCCCAGGAGGGCGGCGACGGGTGGAACTCGCCCCGCGCGCTGGAGCTCGTCGCCCGCGCGCAGGACCGCCGCGCCCGCACCCAGGCCGACACCGGCATGGCCGACTACCAGGCCGACGCGCGCGGCTACATCTACTTCTACCTGGACCGCCGCGACACGGGCGAGCGCACCCTGGTGAAGACCGACCAGGTGGCGCTGGACGTCTACTGGAAGGCGCCGGCCTTCAGCAAGCAGCGCATCATCGGGCTGCGCGACGCGAAGAAGCTCCCCACCACCATCCGCTACCACGAGGACCACCTGACGGTGGTGCAGGACAACTTCGGCGACCTCATCCGCCTGGGCGACGGCGACGAGGTGCGCGACGTGCTGCACCCCGCGGCCTCCGGCGGGCCGGGGTTCTACGACTACCGGCTCTCGGACTCGCTGAGCATCCGCCTCCCCGGGTCCGATGAGCCGGTGCGCGTCTACGAGCTGGAGGTGCGGCCGCGCGACCTCTCGCGCCCCGCCTTCGTGGGCACGGTGTACGTGGACCGCCGCCAGGGCGACATCGTGCGGATGAACTTCACCTTCACCTCGTCCAGCTACGTGGACCGGCAGCTGGACTACATCAACGTTTCGCTGGAGAACGGGCTGTGGAAGGGGCGCTTCTGGCTCCCCAACCAGCAGCAGCTGGAGCTGCGGCGGCAGCTCCCGGAGCTGGGCTTCCCGGCCGGGGGCGTCATCCGCGGCACCATGCGGATCACCAACTACCGCTTCAACCAGAACCTCCCGGCCTCGTTCTTCGCGGGGCGGCGGGTGATCTCGGTGCCGGAGGCGCAGCGGCGGCGCTTCGCCTTCGAGCAGCCGCTGGACGCGGAGCTGCGCGAGCAGGGGATCGGGCCGGACACGGAGCTGGGCGAGATCCGCCGCCAGGCCGCCGAGCTCATCCGCCGCCGCATGCTGAGCGGGCTCCCCGGCACGCGGGTGGACGTGCCCGCCGCCTCCGGCATCGCCCGCTACAACCGGGCGGAGGGGCTGGCGGTGGGCTTCGGAGTGCGCTCCCGGGCCGGCGAGCGGCTCACGCTGGGGCTGCGCGGGGGATGGGCGTTCGGCCCCATGCACCCGGTGGCGGTGGGCGAGGCCACCCTGGTCCGCCCCGGCTTCCGGCTCGACGCGCGGGGCTACGCCTTCGAGCCGCGCGACGTGGGGGTGGGCCCGGCCGTCTCCGGCGCCGTGAACACGCTCACCGGCCTCCTGGCGGGGCACGACTTCACGGACCTGTACTATGCCGGCGGGGCGGAGGCGCGGCTGGCGGGCGCCGTGGGCCGCGGCTGGGAGGGCGCGCTGCGGCTGCGCGCCGAGGAGCACGAGAGCGCGGCGCTGGAGTCCGACTTCTCCTTCTCCGGCTCCGGGGAGTTCCGCCCGGTGTCGCCGGTGGACGAGGGGACGATGGTGGGCGGCGGGATCGCCCTGGTGCGCGGCCTCCCCTCGGGGGTGGCGCGCGGGTGGACGGCCACCGTGGGCGTCGAGGGCGGCCGGCTGCTGCGCGACGGCGCGGGCGACGACCCGGGGTTCGTGAAGCCGCGGGCGGAGGTGGGGCTGGTGCGCCGCTGGCCCTGGCGCGAGGCGGCGCTGGAGGCGTCGGTCGCGGGCGGGGCGGCGTTCGGCACGCTGCCGCGCCAGGAGCTGTACCTGCTCGGCGGGCGGGGAACGGTGCCGGGGTACGCCTTCCGCGCCTTCGGCGGCGACCGCTTCGCCCTGCTGCGGGCCACGGCGTCGGCGGAGCTGGAGAGCCCGTACCTGCGGGGGCGCCTGCTGGCGGCCGCGGGGTGGGCGGACGCGGGCGCCGCGGGCGAGGACGCGCTCCTCCTCTGGCCCGCCGCCACCGCGCGCGACCCGTTCGTGTCGGTGGGGGTGGGAGTGGGGATCTTCTACGACATCCTGCGCGTGGACCTGGCGCGCGGGCTGGGTAGCGGCGGCGGCTGGGAGCTGATCGTGGAGGCCAATCCCTCGTTCTGGGATTTCCTGTAAAGCTGGACAGACCGCACGCCCGGCTGTAGCTTGAGGGACACGATGCGTGGAGGTGGCACATGATTCGAGCGCGAGTGACCGAGCAGGGTCTCGTCATCCCGAAGCGGATGCTTCCCGACGTGGAAGAGTTCGAGATCCGCCGCGAGAACGGGCGGGTGGTGGTCATCCCCCTGCTGCTGGAGGAGGAGGTCGGCGGCGGCGACGACCCGATCCTCGGGCTCGGAAGCAACCCCGTGGAACTCGGGATAGGTGATGTCGCGGAGAACCACGACCGGTATCTCTACGGAGACGACAGCCCCGAATTCGGTCTTCATCGACGCTAGCTACGTGCTCGCGCTCGAAATCATCACCGAGCAGTACCACGTAGCCGCGCACGAGCACTGGCGCGCCTTCTCCAGACAGCGGCACCGGCCGCGGCTCGTCACCACCTCGTACGTATTCGACGAGGTGGTGACGCTGCTGAACAGCCGTGGCCATCACGCCAGGGCGCTGGACGTGGGAGGCCGGCTGCTGGAGAGTCCCACCGTCGACCTGGTGCATGTGGACGAGGACCTGTTCCTCGCCGGGTGGGGGCTGCTCTCCGATCGCCCGGACAAGCGCTTCTCGCTGACGGACTGCATCTCCTTCGTCCTGATGCGGCGGCGTGGGATGAGAGAAGCGCTCTCGTTCGATTCGGACTTCGCC
>DASUNK010000427.1:0-5091 GCA_036277195.1 Longimicrobiaceae bacterium
GCGGGGCACGTTCGCCTCCAGCCAGGCGGCGAGCCGCCGGCAGAGCATCATCAACAGCTGCCGCGGCGTCCACCGCAGGTGCCGGAGCCGCTGGTCGACCTTGCGCAGGTTCACGGCGCGCGCCGTGGTGACGTACGGGTAGACCTCGGCCGGGAAGAAGCACTTCAGGTGGAAGCGGGAATGGGGGCTGGAGCCGCCGAAGGCCGCGACCGCGGCCAGGAGCCCGGCGAGCGCCTGGTCCACCGACGGCTCCCGGACCCGGTAGTCTTCGATGGTGTCGATCACCACCAGGATGTCGTTCCCCGCATCGAGGAAGCGGCCGATCTGCCGCTGGATCTCGCGGAACTCGACCGACTCCAGCGTGTCGGACACGGCGATCAGGGTGCGGGCGAAGTCGGGCGGGCTCCGCTCCGCGCTCCCCGGGCCGGCGAACAGCGCCTTGACCTGGGTGAAGATCTGCGCCTGTTCCCGCACGCCCAGCAGCTCCAGGCAGATCTTCACGTCCTCGCGGCCGTCGAAGCCGACGAAGGCCGGGTGGTCCAGCAGGCGCGTGACCGTCTTGGTCCAGATCAGGAAGGTCCAGAGGTCCGCCATCAGGTCGCTGGAGATCGACCGGCTCTCCTTCAGCGCGGTGTCCATCGCCAGGATGACCTGGGCCAGCGCCTTCTTCTTGTCGATGTCGAGGTGCACGCTGTACAGGTCCGGCCGCAGCCGCTTGAGATAGAGCGCCAGCGCCGTCTTCCCCGCGCCCCGCCGCCCCACCAGGATGGTCGTCTCCTGGTCCGTCGCGTTGACGGCGTGGGGAACGTGGTAGAACGCCTCGATCAGGAGGTCGTCCTCCTCGGCGTTGACGTGCCCGAAGGGGCGCAGGGTGTTCGGAAGCTGCTGGAGCTCGTGCATGGTCGCCTCGACTGCGGGTGCGGTGCCTCCGCCGTACGAACGCCGCTCCCTCCGCGGATGTCAAGCGAGGGCGCTCCCGCGCTTGCTCGCACCTGCGCGGGCGGCTACAATCCGTCCGCATGGATGCCGACGTGCTGGCGGGGCGCCTGGCCGACGTGCGGGAGCGGATCGAGCGCGCCCGCGTGCGCGCCGGACGGGCGGAGGCCGTCACCCTCGTCGCCGTCACCAAGACGCACCCGGCGGAGGTGGTGCGCGCGGCGATCGCCGCCGGCATCGCCGACCTGGGCGAGAACCGCGTCCAGGAGCTGGAGGAGAAGGTGGCCGAGGTGGGCCGCGCCGCCGTGCGCTGGCACCTCATCGGCCACCTGCAGCGCAACAAGGCGGCACGCGCCCTGCCCCTCTTCCACCTGCTGCACTCGCTCGACTCGCTGCGCCTGGCCCGCGCCCTCTCCGCCGCCGCGGCCGCGGCGGGGCGCACGGTGCCGGTGCTGGCGCAGGTGAACGTCTCCGGCGAGGAGACCAAGGGCGGCTTCGGCGGCGGGGAGGCGCTCGGCGCCCTGGCGGAGGTCGCCGCGCTGCCGGGGGTGTCGCTGGAGGGGCTGATGACCATGGCCCCCTTCACGGACGACGAGGCGGTGCTGCGCCGGACCTTCCGCGCCGCGCGCGCCCTCTTCGACCGCGCCGCGGCCGGGGTGGAGGGCTTCCGACCCCTCCACCTCTCCATGGGCATGAGCAACGACTACGAGATCGCGGTGGAGGAGGGGAGCACCATGGTGCGCCTCGGCTCCGTCCTCTTCGGAGAGCGGCAGGGATAAATGGACCTCACGCCGATCGAGGTCCGGAAGAAGAAGGGCGACTTCCGGACCGTGATGCGCGGCTACGACCGCGACGCCGTCGACAACTTCCTCGACGAAGTGGCGGCGCGGATGGACAAGCTGGTGCTGGAGCACGCCTCGCTCACCGCCCGGGTGGCCGGGATGGGCGAGGCCATCGCCGAATACCGCGAGCGCGAGCGCGCCATGAACGAGGCGCTCGTCTCCGCCCAGCAGCTGCGCGAGGACACCCGCGAGCAGGCCGCCCGCGAGGCCGACCTGGTGCTGCGCGAGGCCCGCGCCGAGGGCGAGCGCATCATCAACGACGCCAAGCGCCAGGTGGGGCTCGCGCTGGAGGCGCTGCGCCGCATCCAGGGGCAGCGCGTGCGCTTCCTGCGCCTCTTCCGCGCCCTGGTGGAGCGCCAGCTCACCGAGATCGAGCAGGAGGAGGAGCGCACCGCCGCCCTCACCCGGCTGGAGGCCGAGGTCGACCGCCCGCCCGCCGACGCGGCCGCCGCCCCCGGCGCCTGGGAGGACGAGGGGCAGAACGGGGAGGGGAGCTGAGGTGGAGGCCGGGAGCCTGTCGGCGCAGATCCGCGAGGCGGCCGACGCCGTCCGCGCCCGCACCCGCGTGCAGCCCGCCGTCGCCGTCATCCTGGGCACGGGGCTGGGCGGGCTGGCGGAGCGCATCGAGGTCGAGGCCGCCATCCCCTACGAGGAGATCCCCCACTTCCCCCTCTCCACCGTGGAGACCCACACCGGGCGCCTCCTGCTCGGGCGGCTGGGGGGGAAGCCGGTCGTCGCCATGCAGGGGCGCTTCCACCGCTACGAGGGCTACACCCTGCAGCAGGTGACCTTCCCGGTGCGGGTGATGCGGGCGCTGGGGGCGGAGACGCTGGTGGTCTCCAACGCCTGCGGGGGGATGAACCCCTTCTGGAGCCCCGGCGACCTGGTGCTGATCGCCGACCACATCAACCTGCTGGGCGACAACCCGCTGGTGGGCCCCAACGACGACGCGCTGGGGGTGCGCTTCCCCGACATGTCGGAGCCGTACGACGAGGAGCTGCAGCGGGTGGCGCAGGCGGTGGCGCTGGAGCGGGGGATCGTGCTGCGGCGCGGCGTGTACGTGGCCGTGGCGGGACCCAACCTGGAGACGCGCGCCGAGTACCGCATGCTGCGGATGCTGGGGGCGGACGTGGTGGGGATGTCCACCGTCCCCGAGGTGATCGTGGCCGTGCACGGGGGGATGCGGGTGATGGGGGTGTCGATCATCACCGACGCGTGCCTCCCCGACGCGCTGGAGGTGGCGGACATCGAGCGCATCATCGCCACGGCGCGCGGCGCGGAGCCGAGCCTGGCGGAGCTGGTGACCGGGGTGGTGGAGCGGATGTGACGGGAGTGCGAAGTGCGAAGTGCGAAGTGCGAAACGGCAAGGGATCTCTGGATGAGAAGAAGTGAGCTGCTGCTGGGGCTGGCGTGCGCGCTGCTGCTGGGCGCGTGCGGCGGGCGCGACGCGGAGGGAGAGGCCGCGCAGGAGGGGGTGACGATGGACTCGGTGGTGGGGCAGCCGGTCGACGCGCCCCCCGACACCGGCTTCGTCCCGCCGCCGGCCGAGATGCCGCCCGAGCTGGCCGCGCCCGACAAGGGCGAGATCCCCGTCCCCCGCTCCACCGCGCCGCCGCCGGGGCCGCGCCAGCGCGCGCCCGCCAACTACGAGGAGTGCATGGCGCAGGCGCGGCAAGGCGAATCGGCCGAGGAGCGGCGGGTGATGGAGGACGGCTGCAAGCTCCTCCCCCGCAGGCGGAGCTGACCTCCGCTCCATGGCCAGCCGGATCTACCCCGAGCTCCCCCCCACCGCCCCCGCCCTCGAGGACGAGGTGCTGGCGCGCTGGGCCGCCGAGGACACCTTCCGCCGCACGCTGGAAAAGACGGCCGCGGGCGCGCCCTTCGTCTTCTACGAGGGGCCGCCCACCGCCAACGGCCGCCCCGGTATCCACCACATGTTCGCGCGCACCCTCAAGGACGCGGTGGCGCGCTTCCGCACCATGCAGGGCCGCTACGTGCGCCGCATGGCCGGGTGGGACACGCACGGCCTCCCGGTGGAGATCGAGGCCGAGAAGCAGCTGGGGATCTCGGGGAAGCGCGACATCGAGGCGCTCGGCATCGCCCGCTTCAACCAGGTGTGCCGCGAGAGCGTCTTCACCTACCTCGACGAGTGGGAGCGCTTCTCCGCCCGCATGGCGTACTGGCTGGACTACTCCAACCCGTACGTCACCTACAAGCCGGAGTACGTCGAGTCCGTCTGGTGGGTGCTCAAGCAGGTGGCCGACCGCGGGCTCTTCTACCGCGGCCACAAGATCCTCCCCTACTGCCCGCGCTGCGGCACCGGGCTCTCCAGCCACGAGGTGGCCCAGGGCTACCTCGACGTGAAGGACCCCTCGCTCTACGTCATGCTCCCCGTGCTGGACGACGCGGGCGAGCCCGACGGGCGCGAGTTCCTGGTGTGGACCACCACACCCTGGACGCTGGTCTCCAACGTGGCGCTGGCGGTCAACCCCGAGCTGGAGTACGCCGAGGTGGCGCACGAGGGGCGGCGGCTCCTCCTGGCCCGCGCCCGGGTGGCCCCGCTCTTCGGCTCGGAGGAGGGGGTGGTGCGCGCCTTCCCGGCCGCCGAGCTGGTGGGGCTCCGCTACCGGCGCCCCTTCGACTGGGTGGAGCCCCCCGCCGAGAGCGAGGAGGAGCGCGCGGCGGCGGAGCGCGGCTGGCGCGCCGTCCCCGCCGGCTTCGTCTCGGCCGGCGACGGCACCGGGATCGTCCACCTCTCCCCCGCCTTCGGCGCCGACGACTACGCCGCCGCCCGCGAGCTGGGGCTCCCCTTCCTCCAGCCGGTGGACGACCGCGGCGCCTTCCGCGCCGACCTCCCCCTGGTGGGCGGCGTCTTCGTCAAGGACGCCGACACCGACCTGGTGGTCGACCTGAAGCGGCGCGGGCTGGTGTTCCGCTCCAGCCGCGAGGAGCACAGCTACCCGCACTGCTGGCGCTGCGGCAGCCCGCTCCTCTACATGGCGCGCGACTCGTGGTACATCCGCACCACCGCCGTGCGCGACCAGCTGCTGGCCAACAACGCGCAGATCCGCTGGTTCCCCCCCGAGATGGGGAGCGGCCGCTTCGGCGAGTGGCTGGAGAACAACGTGGACTGGGCCATCTCGCGCAACCGCTACTGGGGCACCCCGCTCCCGGCCTGGGTGTGCGACGCCAACCCGGCGCACCTGGAGTTCGTGGGCTCCTTCGCCGAGCTGCGCGAGAAGGCGGGGGACCTCCCCGAGCCCTTCGATCCCCACCGCCCCTTCATCGACGCGCTGGCGTGGCCGTGCGCGGC
>DASUNK010000428.1:0-2086 GCA_036277195.1 Longimicrobiaceae bacterium
CTTCGGCTCCCCGCGCGAGCGGACGGCGAGCAGGCGCACCGCCTCGCCCACCGGCGGCTTCACGTGCGAGACGTTGCTGCTGAAGTTCACCCGGATCACCCCCTCCTCCGGGAGGGCGACGGGCCACGCCTTGATGGAGAACCCGGTGCGCTTCCACTCCCGCTCCACCTCCAGCCGCTCGGCCAGCGGGCGCAGGTCCGCGCCGGGAACGCGGATGTCCACGCTGCGCTCGATGGTGGTGGCCTTCCTCCCCCGGTGGCCGGCGGTGAGCATCACCAGCTCGTTCTCGCGCACCGAGGCGATCTCGTCCAGCCCCACCTCCAGCACCTGCGGGTCGGTCTCGGGGTGCAGGGTGTTGAGGAAGGAGCGGAACTTGATCAGCGCGCGCCGGCCGTCGACCGCCATCTGCCAGGCGTTGGGGCGGAACGCCTTGCGGGCGATGTTCCCCGTGAAGGCGGCGAACACGCCGAACATCCCCACCATCAGCACGCCGAGGAAGGTGCCGACTTCGTCTTCGATCCAGAGACCGAGGAAGAAGAGGGCGCCCGCCACGAACATGGCGGTGAAGAGGAGGGCCTGGGTGGGGTTCTCCTTGAAGACGGTGTCGTCGGGGCCGAACGCCGCCTCGTCGAGCCGCAGCAGCCGCATGGGGGAGCTCCGGTGGGATGATGGGATTGAAGGGTGCGGGGAAGGGGGCCCCCTCCCCCCGACCCCCTCCCCCAAAAAAACCTGGGGGAGGGGGAGCACGTCGGGCGCGCTCCGGAGAGCAAGGGGCTGGTGAAGCCTCGCGCGGTTTGCGAGGCTTTCCGTCGTCGTAGCCGCGGCTTCAGCCGCCTACGTGATGCCGCCTACGTGATGCCGCCGGTACCGCCTGTCGTCGCGGTTGACGCCACCGCCTCGCGGTTCTCCTCCACCGCCCGGCGGTATCGCGCCACCTGGCGGGCCGTCTCGTCCGCGCTCCACCCCAGCCCCTCCTCGGCCGCCATGCGCGCGGCGACCTCGCCCGCCACCGACAGCCCGCCGTCGGCCGCCTCGTAGAAGAGGTGGAGGCGGCGCACCAGCACGTCTTCCAGGGTGAGCGCCATCTCGCTGCGCACCGCGTGCGGCACCTCGGCCCACACGTACGGGTGCCCCTCCACGATGCGCGCACCCAGCGCGGGGTCGCGGCGCACCTCGGCCAGCAGCGCCTCCGCGTCCTCGCCGTAGGCGCGGGCCAGGTGCGCACCCACCGCCGCGTCGAGGCCGGCGGCCTCGGCCTCGCGCGTCAGCCGGGCCTGGAATTCCGGCCAGGGCTCGCTCGGGGCGCCGGGGAGCGGCAGGTCCGCCGTGGGCGAGTGGCCGCTCTCCACCCCGTGGCGGGTCTTCAGCAGCCGCGCCGCCGCGTCTACCGTCTGTTCCGCCATCACCCGGTAGGTGGTGAGCTTGCCCCCGGCGATGTTCAGCAGCCCGCCCCGACTGAGCCAGATCTCGTGCTCGCGCGAGGTGGCGCCGGCCGTCAGCCCCTCGCTCGCGCCGCGGCGGGGCGCCAGCAGCGGCCGGATGCCGGCCCAGGTGCTCAGCACGTCCGCCTCCGTGAGCCGCGCGCCGGGGAAGACGCCGTTGGCCGAGGCCAGCAGGTACGCCAGGTCCTCGGGGGTGGCGCGCACGTCGCCGGGGAGGCCGTCGTAGTCGGTGTCGGTGGTGCCCACGTAGGCGTGCTCGCCCCAGGGGAGCACGAACATCACCCGCCCGTCCACCGGCGAGCGGAAGATGATGGCGTGCCGGTTCCCCAGCCGCTCCCGCCGCACCATCAGGTGCACGCCCTTGGTGGGGCGCAGCCGGCGCGGGGCCCCCGGGTCGGCCAGCAGGCGGAGCGCGTCGCTCCAGGGACCGGTGGCGTTCACCACCACCCGGGCGCGCACCTCCTGCTCGCGGCGCGCGGGGTCCAGGCAGTCGCGCACGCGCACCCCCTGCACCTCGCCTCCCTCGCCGGTGCGCGCGCCGGCCGCGGCGGGCGCGCGCAGGAAGGCGACCACCTCCGCCCGCGGCACCAGTGCCGCCCCCGCCTCGTGCGCCCCGCGGGCGTTGGCCAGCGTCAGCCGCGCGT
>DASUNK010000429.1:0-9001 GCA_036277195.1 Longimicrobiaceae bacterium
GAAGACGTCGTTCGACTTCATGATCAACGCGTCGTTCCTGAGCGCCGGCAGCGCCCTCCTCCTCCTCCTGCTCGGGCTCGCCAGCCCGGGGGCGCTGGCGGGTGAATGGCTTCCCTGGGCGATGGAGGTGGCCGTGTTCGCCGCCGGCGCGTACCTCTTCTACCTGGGCTCCATCTCGCGCGCCGCCGGGTGGGGAGCCACGGTGAAGTCCGCCTTCGACCTGTACCGCGGGAAGCTGCTGGACCAGCTCGGGTTCAAGCAGAAACCCGGCAGCATGCTGGGCGAGCGCGCCCTCTGGGAGGCCATCTCGCGGCAGATGATCTACGGCGATCCGCCGGCCCACGTCGGCTCCCCTCCGGCCTACGGCGGCCCGTCGTCCCCCTCCGCCCGCGGCAAGCCGTCCGTGGCTGAACTGCGGGTCACCAGGGCGATGGCGTCCGCGCCCCCGGGGAGGACGCGGGTGATGCTGCGCGTCGGCAACCCGGACAAGGAGCGGGACGTGAAGGGGGTGGTGGTGACCGACGTCGTCCCGGAGGGACACCTGTACCTCTGGGGTTCCGCGCGCGCCGCGGGCGAGCCGGTGCAGGTAACCGGGTCCAACCCGTACCGGTTCGAGCTGGGAACGGTGCCCGCCGGGAGCGAGGTGGTGCTGGAGTACCGCTACGTGCAGCCGGGGAAGTAAGGAGAATCGCCAGGGGAAAAGGAGGCTCGCATGCTCTCGTGGGCGATCGTCAAGGTGATCGCGGCCGTGGCGGCCGCGGCCGGAGTCGGGATCGGGTTCCTCCTGAGAAGGAGGAGGCGGGTGTGGATCGGGGTCGAACCGACGGCATCGAGGAGGATGCCTCCCAGGGAAGCCAAGTCGGAGCTGGCGGGGGACGACACCACGGGGGGCTACAGGGAAGAGGACAACCAGGATGATGGCCGGAAGGTCCCGGCGAGGTAACCTGCTGCAGGAGAGAGGACCATGGAGACGGGAGATACGGAGAGGGCGCGGATCGAGGTGCAGGGCCGCGCGCGCCGTTCCGACGAGGAGAGCGTGGAACGCATCGAGCGGGATCTCGACGCGGTGAATCCCGACGCCGACTCGGTTCCTCGCCACAGGGAGAGGGACATGTGGGAGCGCGACTCCGCCAGCGAGCTCCCCGGCGAGGACCGGACTACCGGCTACCGGGAAGAGGACTGACACGGCCCCCGTGAACACCCACCCCCTGGCGGCGCTGCTGCAGCGCATCCGCGACGGACTGCGGAACGAGGCCGCCACCGTGCGGGCGACGGAGCAGCCCCTGCCCCCGGAGCGCGGCGAGGAGGTGGAAAGGCTCGCCCGCGCCGCCGCGCTGGTGGACGAGGCGGCCGGGCTGGTGGGGAGCCGCGCGCTGGACCCGCGGCTGCTCTCCGCGTTCGCGGACGACGAGACCACAAAGCTGCGGACCGCGAAGCTGCACGAGCCCGAGGCGCTCTGGTCGCGCGCCGGGGCCAGCCCGACCACCGGCCTGGAGACGCTCGAGCAGGAAACGAAGATCCCGCGCGCGCGGCTGGCCACGGTGCTGGCGGCCGCCGGGAAGGCCGAGGCCGCCCGACTGCGCCGGCCCGGGTGGCTGGCGCGTCACTGGCTGGACCTGGCGGTGCTGATCGGCCTCGTCACCGTGGCGGCGCTGGCGGCGCGGGCGCTCCCCAGCTTCCGCGCCGGGGGCGGCGCGCGGCACGTGGAGCTGCGCCAGGACCTCCCCGCCTTCACCTCGCTCCGACCCGAGCACCTGGCGCTCGTTCCCGGCGCCGAGGGCGACTCGGGCTTCGCCCGCGTGGCCCAGGCCGCCGGGCGCGTCACCCTCTCGACGCTGCCGAGGAGCACGGTGCTCCGCCCCCGGCACCTGGGCGGCGTGGTGGACGCCGCCGCGCTGGAGGGGCGGCGGGTGCTGTCGCTGGCGCTGGCGTCCGACCGCGCGCTCTACCCCGGCACGCGCATCGGCCTCCTCTTCTCGCCGCGCCAGCCCGCGGCCGGGGCGCCCGGCGCGGTGGTGGACGACGTGCTGCTCCTCTCGGCGGCGCCCGGCGACTCGGCCGTGGTGGTGGCGGTGCCGGCGGCGGCGCTCCCGGTCGTCGCCGCGCACCTGGGCGCCTCGCGGGTGCACGCCCTCCACCCGCCGCCTACTGCACCGCCGGCTGCGCGCCCTGCGGCCACTCGCCCCTGAGGAAGGCGCCGATGGCGGGGAACACCACGTCGGGGCGGTCCGCGTGCGCTCCCTTCCCCGCCCCGGGCACCGCCAGCACCCGCGTGTTCGGCACCGCCAGCCCCCAGCGCTGCTGCGCCGCCAGCGCCAGCGGGTCCGCGTTGCCGTGCACCACCAGCAGCGGCACCGAGTCGGGGGTGATCCAGCGCGTGGTGAAGTCCCAGTCGCCCAGCGTGCTGGGCGTCACCCGCGCCGTGTAGCGGAAGTAGTAGCGCACCGCCTCGGGGGGCATGGCGCAGCTGGTGCCCCGGTGCCCCGCCGGCTCGCCCCGGGAGAGCGACAGCGTCCGCCCCAGCGCCTCGAACTCGCGGCACCGCTCCATCACCTCGGTGACGGTGTCCGTCCCCAGCGCCTGGATCAGCTCGATGTAGCGGCGCACCGCCGCCGGGTCCGAGCGCGCGTAGCTCGACCGCGCGATCTCTCCGGCGTCCGCGCGGCGCGGCGGCGAGGAGCCCAGGAACACCATCCGCGCCACCCGGCCGGGGTGCTCGGCCAGGTAGCGCGCCACCAGGATCGGCCCGAAGGAGTGGGCCACCACGCTCATCCGCTCCAGCCCGAAGAAGCGGCGCACCGCCTCCAGGTCCTGCACGTGGAAGCTGGCGTCGAGCAGCGTGGTGTCGCGGGGGAGCTCCGAGCGCCCGCCGCCGCGCTGGTCGTAGTAGATGAGCGTGTGGCTGCGGGCCAGCGGCGCCAGGTCGGGGAGGATGGTGTTCATCCCCGCCCCCGGTCCGCCGTGCACCACCACCACCGTGTCCGGCCCGTCCCCCACCATGCGGTAGTAGAGCCGCACCCCGCCCGTGCCCTGGAGGTACCCGCCGCCCCGGGCCTCGCGGGCCGCCCCGCCGGCCGGGGTCCGCAGACGGGCGCACCCGGCCAGCACCAGCGCCAGCGCCGCCAGCGCGAGGAGGGCGCGGCTCATCCCCGCCCCGCCAGGTTGCGGAACCGCCGGAAGATGGCGCCGGACTGCTCCAGCCCCAGCGCGGCGCCGATGCCGAAGTACGCCACCCCGTACACCCCCAGCACCAGCACCGCCTGCACGAACGGCCCCGTCCCCTCCACCAGCAGCCGCACGCCCCACCCCAGCGCCGCCGCCGCCAGCGCCGCGCCGAACATCCGCGCCAGCATCGCCGGGCGGCCGCCCACCGGGCCGATCCGGCGGCGTAGCGCGCGCTTGAGCAGCGCCCACTCCAGCCACGCGCCGGTCACGCCGCCCAGCGCCAGCCCCACCGGCCCCAGCGGCTGCCCGCCGATCCGCACGTCGCCGAACACCCCGGCCGGGATCGTCGTCCCTCCCACGGTGATGGACTCGAACTGGAGCATCAGCACCGTCGCCAGCACCATCGAGATCGCCACCCGCAGCATCGCGTAGCGCGCCGGCGTGCGGGTGTCGCGCAGGGCGAAGAAGGTGGAGGAGAGCATGCGCGAGGCGGTGGTGGCCAGCAGCCCCAGCGAGAACGCCGCCAGCACCGCGTACACCACCAGCGTGTCGCCCCGGTCGAACTCGCCCGTCTGGTAGAGCCCGCCCACCACCACGTCGCCGAGCGCCAGGAAGCCCACGAAGGAGGGGACCACGTAGAAGGCGATGCGCTCCAGCCCGCCCGAGGCGCGGCGGCGCAGCACGTCGGCCTCGCCCATGCGCTGGCGCGCCAGCTCGGGGAGCTCGGCCGCGGCCACCGACATCCCGAAGAGGCTGATCGGGAGGAGATAGAGCGTCTGCGCGTACTGGAGCGTGGCCACCGCCCCGATCGCGAGGAACGAGGCCAGGATGTTGTCGAGCCAGCCGCTGATCTGCACCACCCCGCGCCCCATCACCGCCGGGCCCGCGTTCTTCATCGTCTCGCGCACCCCCTCCAGCTTCATCCCCCAGTTGATCTTCAGCTGCCGCTCCAGCTTCAGCACGCCGGGGAGCTGCACCAGGAGCTGGAGGAACCCGCCGGCCAGCGCGCCCCACGCCAGCGCCACCACCAGCCGCCGTGGGTGCATCCCGCCGCCCAGCAGGAGCAGGGTGGCGATCATGGCCGCGTTCCACAGCACCGGCGCGAAGTAGGAGAGGAAGAAGTAGCGGTGGCTGTTGAGGATGCCGAGCGACCACGCCGAGAGCACCAGCACCCCGGTCATGGGGAGGAGGATGCGCACCACGTCGATGGTGAGCGCGCGCCGCTCGCCCTCGAAGCCGGGGAGGAAGACGGAGACCAGCAGCGGCGCCGCCGCGACCCCGATCAGCACCAGCGCGCCCGCGATGGCGAAGAGGAGGGAGAAGATGGCGCCGGCCACCTTCCCCGCCTCCTCCTTCCGCCCCTGGTGCACCAGCTCCGCGTAGACGGGGATGAAGGAGGCGCTCAGCGTCCCCTCGCCCAGCAGGTTCTGGAGGACGTTGGGCATGCGCAGCCCGGCCTTGAACACGTCCGCGTAGACGGAGGTCCCGAAGTACTGGGCGAAGACGCGCTCGCGGACCAGCCCCGCGACGCGGCTGAGGAAGATCCCCGCCGCCACCATGGCCGAGGCCACGGCCCCCGACGACGCGCCCTGCCGCGGCGGCGGGACGGGCTGCGTCTCCGCCACCGACTGGGCCTCGGGGTCGTCGGGCTCGGGCGGGAGCGCCCGGGCGCGGGGGTCGTCAGTCATCGGACAGCTCCACCTCCATCGCCGCGGCGATCTCCTCCAGCAGCGTGGGCTGGCGGGCCAGGTAGGGAAACAGGTTCAGCACGCGCTCCTGCGGCTCGCCCCGGGGGCGCAGGTGGTTGCGCGTCGTGGCCACCTCGCGCGCCAGCGCGGGGTCGCGCCGCTTGACGTGGGTGAGCACCTTCCGCTCCACCGCCGCCACCTCCAGCAGCGCCCGGTTGCGCCGCGCGCCGATCGCCAGGTCCAGGTTGGGATCGATCCCGTGCGCCGCGTCGATCACCGCCCCGAAGCGCTCCACCAGCGAGGCCCGCAGCTCGCGCAGCCGCGCCTGCACCTCGGCCGGCACCCGCCCGCGGGCGATGCGCGTCACCACCTCGTGCTCGTGCGCGGCGAGCTCGTCCGCCTCCAGGCCCAGCCGGTCCATGATCTCCTGCACCTCGTGGGGGACGATCTCGGCGGAGAGCCGGGGGAACACCACCGGCGCGCGGATGCCGTACGCGGCGAAGAGCGGCCCCGCCTGCGCGAAGTATGCCGTCTCGCCGGGACCGGCCACGTACGCCAGCGTGGGGAAGACGTACGACTCCACCACCGGGCGCAGGAGCACGTTGGGGCTGAAGCACCGCGGGTCCCGCGCCAGCTCGCGCTCCACCTCGGTCAAGGTGAAGCGCCGGCGCGAGTCGCGCGCCACGAAGCCATCGCCCTCGCGGTAGAGCCGCTCGCGCCCCGCGGGGCCGTGGAAGAAGAGGTTGGTGGCTCCCTCCACCACCGTCACCTGTGCCGGATATCCTGCCTCCGCCAGCGCGGCGGTCTGCTCCGCCACCCGCCGCTCGTGCGCGGCCGCGCGCTCCGCCTCGCGCAGGAGCGCGGGGAGCGACGCCGCCTTCAGCGCCGGGTCCGCCGCGTCCGTCACCAGCAGGTCGAAGGGGGCGAAGAGCGCCTCGATCGTCTGCCGGTAGGCGTCCGCCAGGGTGACACCGGGGAGAAAGGCGTCGAGAATCAACCTGATGCCAAAGCGCGCATCGCCATTGCTGGCAACGACATGCTCGAAATCGTCCAGGGTGGATTCTACGTCGTCCCCCAGCGGCATCTCGCTGAGCGCGAAGGGGAGCGCGCGGGTGGGGCGGACGGCCAGGCGGTGGAGCCGGCCCTCGCCGTCCACGGCGAAGGTGTGGTTGGCCTCGGCGAAGTCGTGGTCCTCGGAGCCGGACCAGAAGACGGGGAGGACCACCGCGCCCAGCCGCGCCTCCAGCGCCGCGGCCAGGCGGACGGTGTTGAGCACCTTGTGGGCGGTGTAGAGCGGGCCGGTGAAGAGGGCGGGCTGCTGCCCGGTGGTGACCACCGCCCCGCCCTCCTCCACGAAGCGGCGCAGGCGCTCGGCGGCGCGCGCGGAGGTGGGGCGCAGGGCGGCGGCGGCGCGCTCGCGCTCGGCGCGGCCGAAGCGGGCGCGCACCTCGTCGAGCTTCTCGCGGTAGGCGCGGAGCGAGCGGGGGTGGCCCTGGTAGAAGGGCGCGGCGGCGGGGCTCCCGGCCAGGTGGTCCTCCACCAGGCGGGAGCCCCGCAGGGGCTGGATGCGGACGCGGAGGCTCAGCGCGCCCTCCCGATGACGATGGCGCGCGGGGCCTCGGGCGCCAGCGGGCCGCCGGCATAGTCGCCGAAGGTGGCCACGGGCTCCAGGCGGCAGCGCTCCATGAGGCGCGCCAGGTCGTCCGCGCTGTAGAGCCGCACCCGCTCGTGGAAGACGCGCGGCCGCGCCCGGCCCGCGTCGAAGATCTCGATCCGCTTCTCCACCACCGTTCCCCCCTCCACCAGCTCGCGGGTCTGCACCACGCGGCGGCTCCCCAGCTCCACCTCGTCGTGGGCGCGCAGCCGGGCGCGCACGCGGTCCGCGTTCAGGAAGTCCACGGAAAAGTAACCGCCCGGCGCAAGGACCCGGTGCACCTCGGCCACCACCCGCTCGTCGTCCTCCGCGTCCGGGAGGTAGCCGAACGAGGTGAAGAAGCTGGTGACCAGCGCCAGCCGCCCCGTGGCCACGGGGATCTGCCGCATGTCGCTGCGCACGGTCGGGAGGCCGTCGTCGCGGGCCACCTCCAGCAGCTCGGCGGAGAGGTCGAGCCCGAAGGCGCGCAGCCCCGCGTCGCGCAGGTGGGCCACGTGGCGCCCCGCGCCGCACGCCAGGTCGAGCGCCGGCGAGCCGGCGGGGAGGCGCAGCCTGCCCACGATGAGCTCCACCGCGCGCTCGGCCTCGGAGTCGTCGCGGTGGGGGTAGAGCTGCAGGTACTCCTCGCCGAACCAGTCCTCGAACCAGTCCTCGGCGGCGCGCGGCCCGCGCGGCCGGGTGCTCACGGCTCGCGGCCCTTGTGGTACGGCTCGCCGCGGGCGATGGTCCCGGCGCGGTAGAGCTGCTCGGTGAGCACCAGCCGGGCGAGTTCGTGCGGGAGCGTCATGGCCGAGAGCGAGAGCGTGTGCCCGGCGCGCCGCAGCACCTCGTCCGCGAGCCCGTACGCCCCGCCGAGGGCGAAGGCGGCGCCGGGGCCGGCGCGCAGCGCCAGGTCGGAAAGGTACCGCGCCAGCTGCTCCGAGGTCCACTGCTTCCCCGCCTCGTGCAGGGCGACCAGCTCCGCGCCCGCGGGGACCTTCGCCAGCAGCCGCTTCCCCTCCTCGTCGCGCACGCGGGCGGCGTCGCCCTCGCGCCGGTACGGCTCCTCCTTCACCTCGATGGATTCGAAGGCGAAGTAGTGCCGCAGCCGCGCCTCGTAGCCGGCGACGGCCTCGCCCACGGCGCCCCGGGCCTTCCCCACCGCCAGCAGCAGGAGCTTCATCAGCGCACCACGATGGTGTCGCGCAGGAAGTGCTCGTTGTCGCGGTACGGGTGATCCACGTTGTAGTGCAGCCCCCGGCTCTCCTTGCGCTGGATGGCGCAGCGCACGATCAGCAGCGCCGCCTGGATCAGGTTGCGCACCTCCAGCGAGTCCGGCGTGGGACGCGAAGCCGTCCACAGCGCGTTGGCGTGCTCCGAGAGGCGCCGCACCTGCTGCTGCGCCTCCGCCAGCCGCTCGTCCGAGCGCACGATCCCCACCCGATCCCACATCAGCGAGCGCACTTCCTCGCGCACGGAGGCGAGCGCCGCCGCGTCCGGCTCGCTCGCGGACTCCGGCGCGGGATACGCCTCCGGCTCCAGCATCCGCATCACCGAAAGCTGCGGGCCGATGCGCTCCGCCGCCCGGTGCGCGAAGACGATGGCCTCCAGCAGCGAGTTGCTCGCCAGCCGGTTGGCCCCGTGCACGCCGGTGCACGCCGTCTCGCCCGCCGCGTACAGCCCCGGTACGGAAGTGCGGCCGTCGCTGTCGGTGAGCACGCCGCCGCAGAGGTAGTGCGCCGCCGGCACCACGGGGATCGGCTCGCGCAGCATGTCGATCCCCCGCTCCGCCGTCTCGCGCAGGATGTTGGGAAAGCGCTCGCGTATCTCCGCCTCCCCGATGGCCGAGCAGTCTAGCAGCACGAAGGGATCGCCCGAACGCTTCATCTCCTGGTCGATGGCGCGGGCCACCACGTCGCGCGGGGCCAGCGAGGCGAGCGGGTGGTAGGCGTCCATGAAGGCGGTGCCGTCACGCCGGCGCAGCACCGCGCCCTCGCCGCGCACCGCCTCGGAGATGAGGAAGGTGCGCTCGCGCGCCGGGTAGAGCGCGGTGGGGTGGAACTGGATGAACTCCATGTTGGCCACCTTGGCGCCCGCCCGGTACGCCATCGCCACCCCGTCGCCGGTGGCGATGGCGGGGTTGGTGGTGTGGCGGTAGACCTGCCCGCACCCGCCCGTGGCCAGCATCACCGCGCGGGCCAGGTACGGCTCCAGCGCGCCCGTCTCCGCGTCCAGCGCCAGCACGCCGCAGCAGCGCTCGCCGCGGGTGCCGGGGTCGTCGGCGGTGAGCAGGTCCACCGCGGCGTGGTTCTCCTGGATGCGGATGTTCGGCGCGTCGTGCACGGTCTGGAGCAGCCCGCGCGCGATCTCGCGCCCGGGGGGGTCCGCCGCGCGCACGATGCGCCGCCGCGAATGCCCGCCCTCGCGCCCCAGCGAGAGCCCGCCCCGCTCGCGGGTGAAGTCGACGCCCAGGGCGATCAGCTCGCTCACGCACGCCGGGCCCTCGCGCACCAGC
>DASUNK010000430.1:0-3345 GCA_036277195.1 Longimicrobiaceae bacterium
ATGCGGAAGGTGCAGGCGGACCTCTTCGCCCTCGGCGCCGCGCTCGCCACCCCCGCGCCCCAGGACGGCGGCCGCCAGGCTCCCTGGACCCCCGGCCTGGCCCCCGAGCGCGTGGCCGAGCTGGAGACGTGGATCGACGCCGCCGAGGCGGAGCTGGAGCCGCTGAAGTCGTTCATCCTCCCCGGCGGCTCGCCCGCGGCGGCGGCGCTGCACCTGGCGCGCACCGTCTGCCGCCGCGCCGAGCGGCGGGTGGTGGCCCTCTCGCGCCAGGCCACCGTGGGCGGCGAGTGGCTGGTCTACCTCAACCGCCTCTCGGACCTCCTCTTCGTGCTGGCCCGGCTGGCCAACCGCCGCGCCGGCGTCGCCGACCTCCCCTGGATGCCGGAGTCGCGCTGAGCTTGCCAGGAAGTCTGCGGAGGGTGAGGTTTCCGGGGGATTTCAGCACGATCATTGCGGCTGTGACCCAGCCCAACGCCCTTTAGAGCCACAGAGGTGAAGGATGCCGTACGACGAGAGGTTCATCACGCCGATGCGCCAGGAGCTGACGAGCCTGGGCGTGCAGGAGATGAAGACGGCGGACGAGGTCGACCAGGCGCTGGCCGACACCTCCGAGCCGACGCTGCTGGTGGTCAACTCCATGTGCGGGTGCGCCGCCCGCAACGCGCGTCCCGCGGTGGCGCTGGCCCTCCAGCACGCCAGGGTGCCGGCGAAGCTCACCACCGTCTTCGCCGGGCAGGACCTGGAGGCCACGGCGCGGGCGCGCGAATACATCCACGGCTACCCGCCCTCCTCGCCCTCCATCGCGCTGCTGAAGGACGGCGACGTGGCCTTCATGGTGGAGCGTCACCAGATCGAGGGCCGCTCCGCGCACGACATCGCCCGTGACCTGACGGGAGCCTTCGACCGCTACCTCTGAGGAGGCCCCCTCCCCCCGACCCCCTTCCCCCAAAAAACTTGGGGGAGGGGGAGTACGTCGGGACCCACCCCCTGTCATTCCAAGGCCCGGCCACTCCGATGCAGCCGCCTGCGCAAAGGACGGCAGGGCCGTGGAATCCAGCCGAGGCATGGCAGGTGGACGGGTGCGGCAGCCCCGCGAGTTCCAAGGCCACCAGCCAGGCCGGCCAGATTCCTCGCTCGTGCCTCGCTCGGAATGACAGGCGTGTGTGTCTTCGTACGATATATCCCCGATACATCTCTCCCTTGCGCGAAGATATATCGCAAACATATCTTCGATAGGTCGGCAGGTGAGATTTACCGTGCTTCCAGGGAAGGAGGCGAGAGATGATGTGGGGATTCTACGCACCCGGATGTGGGCGCGAGGGGCGCGGGCGCCGGGGCCCGTGGGACTTCGACGCGGGGACGTGGGGCGGCTTCTGGGGCGGGCCGGGTCGCGGCGGCGGCTGGGGCCGCGGTCGCGGCGGCCGCGTCTTCGAGCAGGGTGACCTGAAGTACGTCATCCTCAAGCTGCTCGACGAGAAGCCGCGCCACGGCTACGAGATCATCAAGGAGCTCGAGGAGCGCTTCGGCGGCGCGTACTCGCCCAGCCCGGGGACGGTGTATCCCACCCTCTCCATGCTGGAGGACCTCGGCTACGCCCGCGCCACCCCCGAGGAGGGGGGGAAGAAGATCTACGAGATCACCCCCGAGGGGCGGGAATACCTGGCCCAGCACCGCGGGACGGTGGACGACATCTTCGAGCGCATCGCCGAGTTCGGCGCGGCGATGTTCAGCGACGACGCCGTGGCCGTGCAGCGCGCCTTCGGCGACCTGGCCCGGGCCACCTTCCGCCAGGCCGTGGGCGGCGGCCGCGACCGCGAGCGGCTGAAGCGCATCCGCGAGGTGCTGGAGCGCGCCGCCCGCGAGATCGACTCCGCCGGCGACTGAGCCTTCAGGGGACGCTGTCGGCGGGCTCGAGGCCGACAGCGTCGATCCAGCCGCGCGTGAGGTCGCATTCCTCCCCGCCGTCGACGCAGTCCCGGTCCAGCATGCCGCCCTTCACGATCCGTACGGTGTAGCCCGGCGGCGTCTTCGGGAGCGAGAGCCAGCTGTACCCCCCGCGTCCCATCGCGCGGCACCCGCCGTAGTAGCGGTGCACGGTCACCCGCACCTCGCGCGCGGCATCCACCCGGTGCACCCACAGCCGCGCGCTCCCGGCGCAGTCCAGCGAGATGGACACCCCCACCACCGTGCGCTGCGAGAAATCCGGCTCCGGCACCGACGCGCACTGCGGGTAGCGCCGCACCTGCGCCATGTCCGCCGCCTCCTCCAGCACTACGTCCTCCACGATCCGGCACCCCGCCATCCCCTCCACCCACTGCGGACGCAGCAGGACGCCCGCATCGCCCGTCCCCGGCTGCGCCGCGACCGGGGCCGCGGCGGCCAGGGCCGTCGCCATCGCCACACCGCGCAGTGCGCGCATCGTCGTCATCGTCGGCTCTCCGGAACGTGTGCGGCACCCGCGCCGTCCGGCCGGGTGCCGCAAGGTCTACCGGGGGAACCGAAGATAGGTTCCGGGAGCGCCTTCAGACGATCTTGTCGCGCCAGGCCAGGAGCTCGGGATCGGGGGCGGGGAAGCGCGGCTTCATCCGGCGCAGGGTGTCCACCACCACGCGCGCCACCAGGTAGTCGCGCACCTTCTTGCTGTCCGCCGGCACCACGTACCACGGCGCCCAGGGCGTGCTGCAGCGCGAGATGGCCTCGGCGTACGCCTGGTCGTACTCGTCCCAGCGGTTGCGGGCCTCCAGGTCGCCCGGGTTGAACTTCCAGTTCTTGGTGGGATCGTCCAGCCGCTCCAGGAAGCGCTGCTTCTGCTCCTCGCGCGAGACGTGGAGGAAGAACTTGACGATGGTGGTGCCGCTCTCCGCCAGCATGCGCTCGAACTGGTTGATCTGCTCGAAGCGCTTCTTCCACACCTTGGGCGGCACCAGCTCGTTCACCCGCACCACCAGCACGTCCTCGTAGTGCGAGCGGTTGAAGATGCCGATGGTGCCGCGCCGCGGCGCCGCGGCGTGGATGCGCCAGAGGTAGTCGTGGTCCAGCTCGTCCTCGGTGGGCGCGTTGAAGCTCGCCACCGAGACGCCCGACGAGTTCAGCGGCCCGAACACCTTGCGGATCACCCCGTCCTTCCCCCCGGCGTCGCGCGCCTGGAACACCACCAGCAGGGCGCGCTCGTGCTCGGCGAAGAGGGCGCTCTGCAGCTCGTCCAGCCTCTCCACCAGGCGGTCGGTGCGGGCCTTCAGCTCCTCGTCGGCGGGGACGCCCCTGGGCGGCTGCGCGTCGCGGTCGCGGAGCCGCACCCGTCCGTTCAGCTCGATCGGCTTCAGCTTCATCGGCGGTGTCGTGGTG
>DASUNK010000431.1:0-5228 GCA_036277195.1 Longimicrobiaceae bacterium
GCAGCGGCTCACGTCGTGGCGCGGCGAGCCCCGCGAGCGAAGCGTGGTGCTGCGCGTCGCCGCGGCCGCGCTGCTGATCGGTGCCGTCGCCGCGGTCGCGCCGGCCGTGGCATCGACGGACGGGAAGCGCGCGCGGACGGAATCGCCCGCTCCCGTGCACGTGGCCGCGGACGAGGCCGGGCAGGAGATCGTCGTCATCCGCCATCCCGACGTGTCGCAGCCGCTGGCCCGCCGCTGGGAGTGGGCGGTGGCCGAGGCCGCGCGGCGCGGCGACGACGCCTTCTGGGTGGCGTACGCCTTCACCAAGCGCCACCACCCGCCCGAAGAGGTAGAGATCAGCGACACCCACGACTTCTCCATCAACGAGATGGGGCTGACGCCGCTCTCGCGGCTGCTGGGCGACGCCGGCGGCGACGTGGTGGTGCTCTTCCGCGTGGCCCGCGGCGGCGCGGTGGACCGCATGGCCGTGCGCAGCACCGGGATCGGGATCGACCTGGGCGGCCGCCCCGTCTACTGGCTGGGCCCCGCCCAATCCGACGAGAGCCTGGACTGGCTGGAGGCGCGCGCCGGCCGCGAGCGCGACCCCGACTTCCGCGGCTTCCTGGTGGAGACGATCGGGCTGCACATGGACTCGGACCGGGTGGTCGCCTACCTGGAGCGCGTGCTCCGCACCGACGGCTCCGCCGGCGTGCGCGGCGAGGCCGCCGAGGAGCTGGCCGCCCACCCCGGCCTGGCCTCGCTGATGTCCCTGCGCCGCGCCGTGGAGCGCGACGGCTCGCAGTCGGTGCGCGCCGAGGCGGTGGAGTCGATCGGGGAGATGCACTACGACCGGGCGGAGGACGTGCTGCTGGAGATCATGCGGACTCCGGGGCGCGAGGAGGCGCTCCGCCAGGAGGCGCTCGAGTCGCTGGCCGAGCGGCAGTCGGGGATGGACGTGGGCACGCTGGCGGCGATCGCCGCCAACGACCCGGACCCCGGCATCCAGCGCGAGGCGGTGGAGCACCTGGCCGACCTCCCGGCCGCCACCGCCGCCCCGCTGCTGCGGCGGATCGCCTGGACGCACCCGCGCCCCTCCACCCGCCGGCAGGCGGCCGAGACGCTGGGTGCCCTCCCGGCCGAGCACGCCCTCCCGCTGCTGGACTCCATCGCCCGCGGCCACCCGGACGAGGCGGTGGCGCAGCAGGCCGTGGAGTCGCTGGGCAGGTTCCCCGGCCCGGCGGTGGTGCCGCTGCTGCGCCGCATCGTCCGCACGCACCCGTCGCCGCGGATTCGGCGCGAGGCCAGGGACGTCCTCGCCGGCAAGTCGGACGGCGACGACCCGGATCCCGATCCGGATCCCGATCCCGATCCCGATTACGATTTCGACGTCAATGTCGACCGCGAGTCGTCTTCGCCGTCACCATCGCCGACGCCATCCCGCTCACCCTGACGCGGCGGCCGCGCAGCCGCCCGTCCCCCGAACGCTGCGATAGAAACCGCCCTGCCGCGGTGCCCGTAACGGGCACCGCCAGGCAGCGTACACCCGGAGACCGCCGATGAAGACCCGTATCCTCCTCCTCGCGGCCGCGCTGGCCGCTCTGACCGCGCCCCTCGCCGCGCAGCAGCCGGGGCAGGCCGCCGCGCCCGCCGCGCGCAAGCAGGCCGTGGCCACCCGGGTGGACACCCGCCCGCCGGACATCGACGGCCGCCTGGATGACGAGGCGTGGCGCGGCGCGCAGTGGGTGTCGGACTTCGTGCTGCGCGAGCCCACCGAGGGCGCCACGCCGCCGGAGCGCACCGAGGTGGCGTTCCTCATCGACGGCGGCGCCCTGTACGTGGGCGCCCGCATGCACAGCCTCGACCCCTCGGCGGTCCGCGCGCTGGTGGGCCGGCGCGACCGCGAGGGGGGCTCCGAGCAGCTGATGGTCTCGCTCGACACCTACCGCGACCGGCGCACCGCCTACACCTTCGCGGTGAACGCGGCGGGCGTGCGGCTGGACTACTACCACGCCGCCGACGCCGAGACCCGGCGCGACTACTCCTTCGATCCGGTGTGGGAGGCCGAGACGGCGCGCGACTCCGCCGGGTGGACCGCCGAGCTGCGCATCCCCCTCACCCAGCTGCGCTTCAGCGGCGGCGCCGACCAGGTGTGGGGGGTGAACCTGGTGCGGCTCACCCCCGCGCGGAACGAGCAGGCGTTCTGGATGCTGGTGGGGCGCAACGAGACCGGGTGGAGCTCGCGCATGGGCGAGCTGACCGGGCTGGGCGACATCCGCCCGCCCCGCCGGGTGGAGCTGATGCCGTACGTGGCCGCCGACGGCACCCTGGCGCAGGTGGACGACCCGCGCGACCCCTTCCAGGACGAGCGCGAGGCCGGCGTGCGCGTGGGCGGCGACGTGAAGGTGGGGCTGGGCTCCAGCTTCACCCTGGACGCCACCTTCAACCCCGACTTCGGGCAGGTGGAGGCGGACCCCGCCGAGGTGAACCTCTCGGCGTTCGAGACCATCTTCGCCGAGCGGCGCCCCTTCTTCACCGAGGGCACCGGGCTGCTGGCGGGGCGCGGGCATTTCTACACCCGGCGCATCGGCGCGCCGCCGCCGGGGCGCCCGGGGACGCACTACTTCGACCGGCTCGACGCCACCACCATCCTGGGCGCCGCCAAGATCACCGGACGCACCCCGCGCGGCCTCTCGCTGGGGGTGCTCACCGCCCTCACCGCCCGCGAGCGCGCCGCCACCTTCGACACCCTCACCGACGTCTTCGGCCGGTTCGAGGTGGCCCCGCTCACCGGCTACGGCGTGGTCTCCGCCCAGCAGGAGCTCGGCCGCGACCGCTCCACCCTGGGCTTCACCCTCACCGCGGTGGAGCGCGACCTGGACGACGACCACCCGCTGCGCACCCTGCTGGCCCGGCGCGCCTACTCGGGGATCGTCGACGGGCGGCTCCGCTGGGCGGGGGGGAAGTACGACATGAGCGCCTATCTCGGCTTCAGCCACGTCTCCGGCGACTCGGCGGCGATCCTGGGGGTGCAGACCTCGTCGCGCCGCTACTTCCAGCGCCCCGACGCCGACCACGTGGAGCTCGACCCCTCGCGCACCTCGCTGGGCGGGCTGATGCTGGGGATCAACCACAGCAAGCTGGCGGGCCAGCACTGGCTCTGGGACGTCGACTACTACGAGGAGCGCCCCGGGCTGGAGCTGAACGACATCGGGCAGATCGGCTCCACCGACGACCGCGGCATCTCCTCGAACCTGCGCTACCGCGAGACCACGCCGGGGAAGGTGTTCCGCTACCACGAGAGCGGCGCGTACCAGACGATGGAGTTCAACTTCGACGGCGACCGCACCTACCGCGCCTTCGGCCTCTTCGGCAACCAGACCTGGAAGAACTTCTGGCAGAGCGCCGTCAACCTCGACTGGCAGACGCGCGGGGTGAGCGACAACCTGACGCGCGGCGGCCCGCTGATGGGCACCAGCCCGCTCTACACGCTCGACCTCTCCGTGGCCAACCCGGTCGCCGCGCGCACGCGGCTGCGGGCCAGCACCCGGCTGCAGCGCGACGAGGTGGACGGGTGGCTCGGGCGGGTGGACGGGGCCGTGATCCTGCGGCCGCGGACGCGGTGGGAGCTCTCGGTGGAGCCGCGCTGGCTGCGCGGGGTGACCTCGCGGCAGTTCGTGCTCTCGCGCGCCGGCGGCAGCACGGCCACCTTCGGGCGGCGCTTCGTCTTCGCCTACGTGGACCGCAGCGAGGTGGCGGCGCGCATCCGCCTGAACTACGCCATCTCGCCGGACCTGACGCTGGAGACCTACGCCGAGCCCTTCGCCTCCAGCGGGCGCTTCTACGACTTCGGCGAGCTGGCGGCGGCGGGGAGCCAGAACCTGCGCTTCTTCGGGGACGATGGGACCACGCTGGTGGAGAACCCCAACGGCACCCGGACCGTGACGGACGGGGCGGACACCTTCACCCTCCCCAACCTGGACTTCGACGTGCGCTCCTTCCGCAGCAACCTGGTGCTGCGCTGGGAGTGGCGGCCGGGGAGCACGGCGTTCCTGGTCTGGCAGCAGAACCGCGGCTTCGCCGCCGACGACCCGCGGCACGTGGGCCCGGGCGACCTGTGGGATTCGCTCGGCGACCGGGGCGACAACTTCCTGGCGCTGAAGGTGAGCTACTGGCTCCCGCTGCGCTGAGGGACGGTTGAGAGTCCGGATGCGGGCAGCGTGGGAACACGAAGTTGTCATCCTGAGCGAAGCGCCGCGCCCCGTTTTCACTCGCGAGGAGCGTTGGCGCGGAGCGAAGGATCTATCGCCGGTCGAAACCCGGAGCCGGGTTCCTGCGCAGATAGGCGATAGATCCTTCGGGCGCCGCAAAGCTCCGTGGCTCAGCAAGTCACAACGGAGCGGCGCCCTCAGGATGACACGGGTGTGTGTGGATGGATCCCCGAAGCGCAACCTGCCGGTGCTACGTTCCCAACAGTCTATGAGATCCCTCACCCGAGCAGCGTGAGCCGCCCGGGGAGGACCTCGATCTCCAGCTCGTGCGCGCCCTCGGCCAGGATCTCGCCGTCGGCGTGCACGGGGAGCGGGTCCGGACTGGTGATCCGGACCCGCTTCGCCGTGTGGAAGGCGGCCACCGGCAGCCCGGTGTGGGTGCCGCGCATCACCCGCGGCAGGAAGCGGAGGATCCCCAGCGGCCCCAGCGCCCCGGCGGTGAACACGTCGAGCCGCCCGTCGTCGATGCGCGCCTCGGGGCAGATCGGGAACCCCCCGCCCTGGTGCCGCCCGTTCGCCACCGTGACCATGGTGAGCGGCCGCTCCTCCGCCTCGGCGCCATCGAGCGACACGCGCAGGCGCGGCGGGCGGAAGCGGGGGAGGACGCGCGCCAGCGCCCACAGGTACATGGCCATCCCGCGCAGCCGCCGGTGCCGGTTGGCCTCGATGGCCACCCGCGCGTCGAGCCCGATCCCCACCCCGTTGGTGAAGTAGCTCCCGTCCACCCGCCCGGCGTCCACGGACCGGGGCGCGCCGGCCACGATGCGCCGCACGGCCTCGGCCGGGTCCGCGGTGGCGCACGCCAGCCGGGCGAAGTCGTTCCCGCTCCCCGCCGGCACGATCCCCAGCGGCGCGGTGGCTACGCCGTCCGCCGCGCGCAGCAGCCCGTTGGCCGCCTCGTGGATGGTGCCGTCGCCGCCCACGGCCACCACCGCCGGCTGCGCGGGATGGCCATGTACCTGTGGGCGCTGGCGCGCGTGC
>DASUNK010000432.1:0-4148 GCA_036277195.1 Longimicrobiaceae bacterium
CGGTGCCCACCACCTTGCACTCCACGACCGTCTGCGTCTCGCCGTCCGCGCGCAGGTCGATCCCGCCATCCTTTCCCGCGGCCGGGTACGCCTTCAGGCCCGGGATATCGGGCGCGAGCAACTCTCCCACGAAGCGCTGGAAGGCGTCCGACAGGTCTTGGTGGTGGAGGGTGGGATCGAGGTCGTCGATCGTGAAGCGAAGGAGATCCATCGGCAGAAGGAGGGTAGGGGACTCACCCTGGGGCGAAGAGCCAGCCGAAGAGGGAGCGCGCGGCCGCCGGCCAGAGCGCGAAGAGGAGGAAGACGGCCGCGGAGAGGGGCAGGTTGATCGTCCGGTAGAAGCTCCCCGAGTAGAAGCCGCTCACCAGCGAGAACGCCATCTGACTGGTGGTGAAGAGCCCCAGGAACCAGAGGATGGCGGCCTTCCACACCGGCGCGCCCGCCGCGGCGCCGCGCACGGCCAGCGCCGCGAACGCCGCCCACCCCACCAGCAGCAGCGCGCTCCCCGCCAGGTTCGTGAGCAGGTACGCATTGAAGTGCGTGTCGTCGTCGATGCGGAAGATGCGGTGCACCAGCATCAGCAGCACCGTCACCGCGCAGATCGCCAGGAAGAACAGTCCGAACCCCTTCGCCAGCGAAATCCCCAGCGCCAGCCGGTCCAGCGGCCAGAGCAGCAGCACCACCACGCCCAGGAGGACCGTCTCCACGATGATGGTGAGGCCGAGCTCGAGCCCCGCCTCCTGTGCCTCGCGCACCTGCTGCGGCGTGGCGCGCACGTTCAGGCGCGCGGGACAGGCCGCCCGGGCCTGAAGTCGTCCTCGCGCGGTGGCATGGCGAAGAAGTCCAGGTAGCGCTCCTTCTCCTGCTCCTCCGCGATCCACGCGTCGAACCCCGACTCCACCAGCCCGCCGCTGTCCGTCTGCTTGCGCGCGGCCGTGATGGCCAGCCGGTTGGCGTACTCGTTGTGCGGGTGCCCGGCGTGCCCCTTCACCCAGCGCCAGTCGATGCGGTGTCGCGCGGCCGCGCGCACCAGCTCGCGCCACGGCTCCAGGTTCTCGATCTCCCCGCCGCGTCGCTTCCACCCGCGCGCCGCCCACCCGTGCACCCACTCCATCATCCCGTCCACCAGATAGCGGCTGTCGGTGGTGAACACCACGCGCGACGGGCTCTTCAGCGCCACGAGGGGGATGAGGGCGCTGCGGATGGCCATGCGGTTGTTGGTGGTGTCCGGCTCCGACGTCCAGAAGTCGCGCCGCACCCAGCCGCGCCTGGGGTGGAAGTACTCCAGCACCCCCGCGGCGCCGCCGGGCCGTGCCCGGTCCTGGAACTGGTTCCCCAGGCACGACTCGTCAGCGTAGACGTGGACCAGCGGCTCGGACAAAGGCAGTGCGAGAGTGCGAAAGTGCGAGAGTGCGAAAGTGCGAAAGTGCGAGAGTGCGGAGTGTCTGGCGAAGATGCCGGCCGTGAGGCGGCCGGGCAAGGTCACGGCTCCTGGCCGTAGGTCTTCACCACGCCAGGGAGGATCCGCTCCAGCCGCTCGCACTCCTCCGCCCTGAGCCGGTTGAAGCTCAGGTCCAGCCGCACCAGCTCCGTCAGCCCCTCGACCTCCGTGGCGACCCGCGCGATCCGGTTGGCGCGCACGTCCAGGTCGCGCAACTCACGCAGCTCGCCCACCACCGCGGGGAGCGATTCCAGCCCGCAGCCGTAGAGGTGCAGCACCCGCAGCCCCTTCAGCCCGGCGAGCGCGTCCGGCAGCTCCCTCAGGCCAGGGTTCTGGTAGAGCGTCAGCCTTTCCAGCCCGGTGAGCCGCGTGATGACGGGGAAGGCCTGTCCCCAATCCATCTGGGGATTGTTGGCCAGGTTCAGCTCCCGCAATCCGGTGAGCTCGGCGAGCTCCGGCGGGAGCGCGCGCAGGTCGTTGGCGCCGAGCACCAGCTTCTCCAGCGCCGCCAGCCGCCGGATCTCCGCGGGGAGCACGCGCACCTCGTGGTTCCACAGGTTGAGCGTGCGCACCCGCTCCGGGTCCGCGAGCGCGGCGGCCAGGCTGCTCACCTTCACGTTCGGCTCGTTCATGCGGGGGAAGATGCGGCGACCCCCATCCCCGCGACAGCCCGGCTTGACACCATCCCTGCGCCCGGTAGATTCCCGCGGCCGCATCTGCCGCGCTGGCTTGCACTTTCGCACTCTCGCACTTTCGCACTTTCGCACTTTCGCACTCCCCCGGTGCCCGAGCCCACCCTGCTCCTGCTCGAAGACGGCCGCGCGTTCCACGGCGAAGCCTACGGCGCGCCCGGCACCGCCTTCGGCGAGGTCGTCTTCAACACCTCCATGACCGGCTACCAGGAGGTGCTGACCGACCCGTCGTACACGGGGCAGCTCGTCGCCATGACCTATCCGCTCATCGGCAACTACGGCGCGAACCCCGAGGACCAGGAGTCCGCCCGGCCGCAGGTGGCGGGCTTCGTCATCCACGAGGCCCCGCCCGTCTACAGCAACTGGCGCGCGCGGGAGTCGCTGGAGGCGTACCTCGCCCGCCACGGCGTGGTGGGGATCGCCGGCGTGGACACGCGCGCCCTCACCCGCCACATCCGCTCGCTCGGCGCCATGCGCGGCGCCATCGCCCCCGCGAGCGTGGACACGGACGCGCTGCTGGAGGAGATCCGCCGCCAGCCGCCGATGGCCGGGCTCGACCTGGCCGACGCCGTCTCCACCCCCGAGCGCTACGTGGTCCCCGCCTCCGGCGAGACGCGCTACCGCGTGCTGGCCTACGACTTCGGGGTGAAGTCGCACTCGCTGCAGCTGCTCGCCCAGCACGGGTGCGAGGTCACCGTCATCCCCTCGCACACCCCGGTCGACGACATCCTGGCCGCCCAGCCGGACGGGCTCTTCGTCTCCAACGGCCCCGGCGACCCCGAGGCGGTCCCCCACGCCCTCGACGCCGTGCGCGCGCTCGGCGGGCGCGACACCCCCGTCTTCGGCATCTGCCTGGGGCACCAGCTCATCGCCCGCGCCTACGGGGCGGAGACCTACAAGCTCCTCTACGGCCACCGTGGCGGCAACCACCCGGTGCGCCGCCTGGCCGACGGGGCGGTGGAGATCACCGCGCAGAACCACGGCTTCGCCGTGCGCGGCGGCGAGGAGGGAATCCCCGGCGCTCCCGCGCTGAAGGTGACGCACCTGAACCTGAATGACGGGACGGTGGAGGGGCTGGAGCACCGGGAACAGCCGGTTTTCTCGGTGCAGTACCACCCCGAGTCGGCCCCGGGACCCCACGACTCCCGCTATCTCTTTGACCGGTTTGTGGATGAGATGGCCAGGCGCGCCGCCCGCCGCGCGGAAGACGCTTGACGGCGCCACGGGGGCCGATTATCGTTCCGCTCGGTTAAGTTGCCATCTACCACTTCCTTACGCCCTCTCCGCGCCGCGGCCCCGCTCTCCGGCCGCCGGCCCCGGGTCTGGGTGGATGTACGGCGGCTGTCTGGTGGTCCTCCGCGCTTTTCCCCCGCAGCACGCGGCACCCGCGCACCCTTTCGGGGACAATCGGGTGGTTGGCCGGGGCCCGGCGGTCCTGCAGTGCCGAAGTCTCACCTCCGACGAGACGCAGCGAACCACCACCGAGCGTGCGCGGCGGCCGCGCATTCTGATCCGGGGCACGGCCCCAGCTTCCAAACCCTCCAGGAGGAGTTGCATGACCAAAGCGGATCTGGTCCAGCGGGTCGCCGACACCATCGGCCCGGGCGTCACCAAGCGCGACTGCGCGGTGGTGGTGGACGCGTTCCTGAACGCCGTGAAGGACGCGATGGCCGACCACCAGAACATCGAGATCCGGGGCTTCGGCACCTTCAAGGTCCGCGAGCGGAAGAGCCGCCTGGCCCGCAACCCCCGCACCGGCGACCCGGTGGAGGTGCCGCCGCGCGCCGTGCCGGTGTTCAAGCCCTCGAAGGAGCTGCGCGCGCTGGTGGAGGAGAAGCCGCTCGAGGTCTGAGCCGCGACCCTATCTTCGTCCGCGCCCGGCAGCAGCGGCGCCCTCCCCGCAGGCGGGGATGGGCGCCGTTCTTGCGTCCGCTCCGCTCTCCCCTTTTGCCCGGAGAGCGCGCATGCCCCACGCCCGGCCGACCCCCGCGGGCTCCGCCCGCCGCCGCGCCGCC
>DASUNK010000433.1:0-3809 GCA_036277195.1 Longimicrobiaceae bacterium
CCGTTCACGGGGATGCAGATGTTCAGCCGCCGCCACCTGGCCGAGCCGGTGCAGTACGTGCGGCCGCTGGTGCGCTACGAGGACGGCACGGTGGCGCCGGCGCGCTGCGAGCGCTGGATCGGGGCGATGGCGGACAGCCGCTACCGCTGGCTCCTGCGCGACTGGGACGCGCGGCCGGAGCGGGTGGGGCTCACGCGCGAGTTCCTGGACGCGTGCGCGCGGCGCGCCAACGCCGCGGCGGCGCCGGGGCGGCGGGTGCGCGGGTTCGAGCTGGAGGTGCGCCGCTGGGACTTCCGCCGCCACCCGGAAGATCCCGAGCGGGGGGAGCTGCTCTACGTCGTGCGGCACCCCGTGGCGGCGGTGCTCTGAGCCACCCCTCAGAACGACTGGCTGGCCACCTCGCCCTCCACCCCGAAGGCGCGCGTGGTGAAGGCGACGGCGGCGTCTGCGTCGAACCCCTTGCAGGTGTAGAGGAGCACGGAGAAGAAGCGGGCCCGGCTCCAGACGTACGCCGAGATGCCGGAGTCGATCAGCGGCACGAAGGCGTCGAAGCCCGCGTTCTCCTCCCTTCCCATCCCTTCCGCGGGGGCGAAGACGATCGGGTCGGCGTAGGTGCGCAGGGAGAGGGCGGCGGCCACGTCCAGGAGGTACCGCGCCAGCCGCTCGCGGTCCATCTCGCCCGTGTAGTAGCCCTCGATGAGCAGGCGCTGCCGGAAGATGTCGGGAGCGAGGTCGCGCATGTGCTTCCTCCCTGGCTGCCTACCGGTGGCAGCGGAACGGGTCCTCGTCGGGATTGGAGTTGTCGAGGCTCACCGCCGTGGAGTCTCCGCCGCGCACTTCCACCGGGTGGAGCCAGGTCCAGCGGTCACCCTGCACGGTCGCGTCGGTCCACAGGCGGTACTCCCCGGCCGGCACGCTGTCGAAAGCGAAGCGTGCATCCGCGCCGGTGACGGCGGATTGCGCGGACCGGCTCCCGAGCAGCGCCGCGCGCCGCTGCCACGCCTGCTCGACGGCCGCCGCGCGGAGGGCCGTCACCTGGGTGGAGTCCGCCGCCTGCTCTGCCTGCGCCAATGCCCGCTGCCGCTCGGCGCAGACGCCGGCGAGGAGCGAGTCGACCTCGGGCGCCTCCGGGACGAGGTGCACGCGGCTCCCGGCCACGTTCACCTCCTCGCCCGTCTCCAGGGCCACGAACACGTCGCCGGTGACCGTGCCCGGCTCCGGCTCGCCCCCGCACGCGGCCACGCCGAGCGCCAGCACCACGAGCGCACTTCCGATTCGCATCATCCGGGAATCATCTCCAGAACGGAGCCATCCGGCAGGCGGTAGATCTTGAAGTGACGGTCGAGCGTGAAGATCCGGCGGAGCGAGAGGCTGTCGGCGACCGCGATCAGCGAGGCATCCGCCAGGTCCATGGGCGCGTCGCGGTACTTCTCCATGAGCTCGGCCACCTGATCGGTCTCGCTCGCGGAAAGGTCGTAGAGGACGAGCCGCCCTACCGCGCGGAGGTTCCAGAGCGCCGCCTGATAGCGATGCCCGCCGACCTCGCCCAGCAGGTACATGGCCTCGGTGAAGCATGGCCACGTGCTGAGGAGAGGCGCGGCGGGCAGTTCTCTTGCGGCTTTCGTGCAGGCGCGGTGGTGCTGGTCGTCCCGATCCAGCAATGCGATCAGCGGTCCCGTGTCGATGAGCGTCACAGCCGCCCGTGTTCCCGGCGCTTCACCATCCCGGCCCCGAACCGCCTGCCGCTCTCCTCCGAGAGGTTGGCGCCGCCCGCGACGTGCTCACTGCTGGCGAGCACTCCGACGTGTCCGGCCAGGAAGTCCGCCAGGGTCGCTCCCCCGCCTGAGGCACCGGTCGCGTCAGCCGGGAGCAGGCGCTGGCGCAGGTAATCCAGCGCCAGTAGCTCCGGCGTGGTTCCCCTCCTTTGCGCCGCCTCGGCGAGCGCACGCTCCAGCTCGGGCGTCAGCACGATGGTCACCGGCTCCTCCATGCGCGGGTCGTGGACGGATCTGTCCACTAAGGTACACCGGAGCGAGCGTCGTAATCCAGTGGGATCTCCAGCGCCGCCAGCGCGTCGCCGACGGTGTGCACGGAGCCGGTGACCAGCACCGTGCCGTAGGGCGCCAGCGTCTCCGCCCGCCGCAGCGCGTCCTCCAGCTCCGGGATCACCCGCACCCTCGCATCGCCGAGCGCGCGCGCCGCAGCTTCCGGGTCCCACCGGCGCGCGGGCGGGGACGACGGCGCGACGGTGAGGATGGCCGCGTCCGCGCGCGCCAGCAGCGGGGGGAGCATCTCCCCCCACGCCTTGTCCGCCAGGATGGCCGCCACCAGCACCAGCGGCCGCGGCGGCGACAGCGCGTCGAGCGCCGCCGCCAGCGCGGCCACCCCCGCCGGGTTGTGCGCCACGTCGAAGATCCAGGTGAGCCCGCCGCGCACCTCCACCTGCATCCGCCCGGGCCAGCGCGCCGCCGCGAACCCCGCCTCCACCGCCTCCCACTCCGGCCGCAGGTCGTCCGGGAGGAGCCCCAGCAGCTCCGCCGCCAGCGCCGCGTTGCGCGCCTGGTGCGCCCCCGGGAGCGGCACCCGCAGTGGGCGCGCGCCCCAGCGCTCCGACCGCAGCCGGAAGCGCGTGCCCTCCAGCGACACCCGCACCGCCTCCACCCGCGCCACCTCGTCCAGCACCGCCAGCGGCGCTCCCACCTCCGCCGCGCGGCGCCGCAGCACCGCCAGCGGCACCGGGTCGGACTCGCCCACCACCACCGGGACGCCCGGCTTGAAGATCCCCGCCTTCTCGCGGGCGATCTCCTCCAGCGAGTCGCCCAGGTACTCCACGTGGTCGCGCGCCACGTTGGTCACCGCCGCGGCCACGGGATGGACGACGTTGGTGGCGTCGAGCCGCCCCCCCAATCCCACCTCCACCACCGCCACCTCCACCCCCGCCTCGGCCAGGCAGAGGAAGGCGATGGCCGTGGTCCCCTCGAAGAAGGAGGCGCCGCTGCGCTCGATCTCCGGGCGCAGCCGCGCCTCGCACGCCAGCAGCGCCCCGCGCTCCACCGGGCGCCCGCCGATGCGGATGCGCTCGGCGAAGGAGACCAGGTGCGGCGAGGTGTAGAGCCCCACCGCCCGCCCCGGGTGCGCCGCCCGCAGCGCCGCCTCGCAGAGCGCCGAGACCGAGCCCTTGCCGTTGGTGCCCCCCACGTGCAGCGAACGGAAGCGCCGGTGCGGGTCTCCCACCCCCGCGAGCAGCGCCTCCGTCCGCTCCAGCCCCCAGCGGATCCCGCCCGCCGGCCGGTCGAAGAGCCAGGCCCCGGGCTGGTCCGCCCCCGTCACTCGCCCGCGGCCGCGGCCGCCCCGTTCTCCTGCAGCGCCGGCAGGTTCAGCATCAGGCGCAGCAGCCGCGCCACCTCGCCCTTCAGCTGCCGCCGGTCCACGATGGCGTCCACCATCCCGTGCTCCAGCAGGAACTCCGCCGTCTGGAACCCCTCGGGGAGCTCCTGCTTGATGGTCTGCTCGATCACCCGCGGCCCCGCGAACCCGATCAGCGCCCCCGGCTCGCTCAGGTTCACGTCGCCCAGCATGGCGTACGAGGCCGTCACCCCGCCGGTGGTGGGGTCGGTCAGGATGGAGACGTAGGGGATCCCCTCCTCGTGCAGCTGCAGGAGGACGGACGAGGTCTTCGCCATCTGCATCAGCGAGAAGATCCCCTCCTGCATCCGCGCCCCGCCCGAGGCCGAGACGATGAGGAGCGGCTTCCGCCCCTCCAGCGACCGCAGCCCGGCGCGCGCCAGCCTCTCGCCCACCACCGAGCC
>DASUNK010000434.1:0-2005 GCA_036277195.1 Longimicrobiaceae bacterium
GCATCCTGGGCGGGAGCGGCGGCCCCGCGCTGGCCGAGGACCCCGCGCCCGCGACCTCCGCGGCTCCCCCCGCCACGCGGCCGGCGTACACGCCGCCGGAGCGCGACGGCCCGGCGGGCGGCGGCCTGGGGACGGAGGGCGCGGCGCTGCTGGGCGGAGGGGGCGTGCTGGCCGCGCTGCTGGCGTACCTGGGGCTGCGCCCGCGCAAGTGCCGGGACTGCGGGCAGAAGATGGAGAAGCTCGGCGAGCAGGCCGACGACGTGCACCTGGACTCGGGGCAGAAGCTGGAGGAGACGCTGGGATCGGTGAACTACGCCGTCTGGCGCTGCGGCGCGTGCAATAAGCACGAGATCGTGCCCCGCCGCGCGCTCTTCACCTCCACCCGCGAGTGCCCGGCGTGCCGCTACCGCACGCTGCAGGTGAAGACGCAGGTGCTGGAGCACCCCACCTACACCTCCACCGGCCGGCAGCGGATCACGAAGGACTGCCGCCAGTGCGGCCACCACGACGAGGACTTCGCGACGCTGCCGATGAAGACGCGTCCCTCCACCACCTCGAGCAGCAGCGGCTCCCGCTCCAGCTTCGGCGGGTCGAGCTCGAGCTCCAGCGGCTCCAGCAGCCGCTCGTCGGGGCGCGGCGCGGGCGGGAAGTGGTAACCTTTTGTTTCTCGACGTGTATCCGGCGGGATGCGCACGCTTCTTCTGCTTGGATTGATCGCCTTCAGCGCGGTGCTTTGTTTCCCTGCCGCGGCGCAGGAGACGGCCGGGGTGGTGGAGGGCCGCGCGGTGGGCGCGGACGGCACCCCCCTCTCGTACGCGCTGGTGGTGCTGGTGCCGCAGGATCCTGAGGGCCGGAGGCGTCCCCGGCTCACGCAGCCGGACGGCGGCTTCCGCTTCGAGAACGTCCGCCCCGGCGAGTACCGCCTGCGGCTGGAGCGCATCGGCTTCCGCACCGAGTCGTCGCCCGTGCTGCGGGTGGAGGCGGGGCGCGCGGTGGTGCACGAGCTGCGCAGCGTGCCGCAGCCGGTGGAGATCGCGGGGATCGTGGCCGACGGCTCCTGCTTCACCCTCGACCGGTTGGAGGAGCGCCCGTACCTGGCCGCCCTCTGGGCCGAGGCGCAGAAGAACGCCGAGGCGCGCCGCGCCTTCGAGCGCCAGTACCGCTACGTCTACACCCTGCGGCAGGAGACGGTGCAGACCTTCGCGCGCGGCACGGGGGAGACCGAGCAGCGCGACACCATCGTCCAGCACATCGCCAGCGACCCGGACTCGGCCGAGGCGCGCGAGGAGAAGCGCTACCGCCAGCGCCGCGCCTTCGGCATCCAGTGGCTCGGCAGCCTGACGCTGGACCTCCCCGAGGACCGCGAGCTGCTGAGCGACGGCTTCCTCCGCGACCACTGCCTGGAGGGGCGCGTGCAGCGCGTGGCCGGCAACTGGGAGTTCGGCTTCCGCCCCGTGCGCCTGCGCCGCGGCCGCATCGACGTGCAGGGCACCATCCGCGTGGACACGGCCACCTTCCGCGTGACCGCCCTCACCTTCGAGTACCTGAACGGCGATAACCCCTTCATGGAGGCCACCGTCCGCTACGGCGACTTCGAGGTCCCCGGCGGGGTGGTCCGCCTGCCGCACGCCGGCACCTTCGGCGGGCGCCCGCCGGGCCGGCGCTGGGGCCGGCTGAAGCAGGTCTCCGGCACGGTGGAGTACGCCGACTACCGCGACCTTCGCCCCGCCCGCCCTACCCCCTGACAGGGTGCCCGCGCCGCCGTAGATTCGCCCGTGCAGCGACAGCCCTCCCCCGTCAGCACCCCGACAGCCCGGCATGACCATCACCCCGCGCGACCGGATCCTCCCGCGCCTCATCGAGGAAGAGATGCGCTCCTCCTTCCTCGACTATTCCATGAGCGTCATCGTGCAGCGCGCCCTCCCGGACGTGCGCGACGGCCTCAAGCCCGTGCACCGGCGCATCCTCTTCGCCATGCACGAGATGGGGCTGGCCCCCAACCGGC
>DASUNK010000435.1:0-10308 GCA_036277195.1 Longimicrobiaceae bacterium
CCAAGACCGCCGCCGTTTCCCCCGGCACCGCAGCCGCAGCCGCCGGCGCCGCAGCCTCCACCGCCGACCCCGCCGCCGCCGCCGCCTCCCGGCTGAGACGGCGGCGGTCTTGGCGTCCGCCGGCCACGCGCGCACATTGCAGCGGCCCCCGTGATCTTCCACCCGCAGGCCGCACCCCATGCACCGACCCCTCCGCCCGCTCCGGACGGCGCCGCTCGCCCTGCTCCTGGCCGCCGCGCCGGCCTCCCTCGCGGCCCAGCCGCTCACGGCCGACGAGCGCCGCGTCGTGCGGTACGTCGACGTCCGCACCGAAGAGGCCGTCGGCCTGCTGCAGCGCCTCGTCGACATCAACAGCGGCACCATGAACCACGCCGGCGTCCGCGAGGTGGGGCGGGTGCTGCGGGCGCAGCTCGACTCGCTCGGCTTCCGCACGCGGTGGATCGCCATGCCCGACGCCGTGAACCGCGCCGGGCACCTCTTCGCGGAGCGCGACGGCGGCCGGGGGAAGCGCCTCCTCCTCATCGGCCACCTGGACACGGTGTTCGAGGAGAGCAGCCCCTTCCAGCGCTTCACCCGGAGCGGCACCACCGCGGCCGGGCCGGGCGTCAACGACATGAAGGGCGGGAACGTCGTCATCGTCTACGCCCTGCGGGCGCTGCACGCCGCGGGGCTGCTGGAGGGCACGCGCATCGTGGTGGCCTTCACCGGCGACGAGGAGAGCGCGGGGCAGCCGCTCGGCGTCTCGCGCGGCGACCTGGTGGAGGCGGGGAAGCGGGCGGACGCGGCGCTGGAGTTCGAGGGCGGGTCGCGGGGTCCGGAGGGCGAGTACGCCGTCACCGCGCGGCGCAGCGCCAGCAGCTGGACGCTGCGGGTGCGGGCGCGCCCGGGTCACTCGTCCGGGATCTTCCGCGAGGGGTCGGGGAGCGGCGCCATCTTCGAGGCGGCGCGCATCCTCACCGCCTTCCACGAGGAGCTGCGGGGCGAGCCGTACCTCTCCTTCAACCCCGGCGTGGTGCTCGGCGGCACCGAGGTGAGCTTCGAGGAGGACCAGGGGCGCGGCACCGCCTTCGGCAAGGACAACGTGATCGCCGCCACGGCGGTGGCCAGCGGCGACGTGCGCACCATCTCCGACGAGCAGCTGCAGCGCGTGCGCGAGCGCATGCGGGAGATCGTGGCGCGCAGCCTGCCGCAGGCGCAGGCCGAGATCACCTTCACCGACGGCTACCCGTCCATGTCGCCCACGCCGGGGAACGCGGCGCTGCTGGAGACGCTCAACGGGGTGAACCGCGACCTGGGAGTGCCGCCGATGCGGGCCTTCGACCCGGCGCGGCGCGGGGCGGCGGACATCTCCTTCGTGGCCCCGTACGTGGACGGGCTGGCGGGGCTGGGGGTGCACGGCTCCGGCTCGCACACCGACCGCGAGACCGTCGACCTCTCCACCCTCCCGCTGGTGATCAAGCGCGCGGCGCTGCTCATCCACCGCCTCACGCGCGAGCCGCCGCTTGATCGGACCGCCCCGCGGGAGTAGCTTCAGCCGATGAGCGACACCTTCGGCGAGCTGCGCCGGCGCGAGTTCAGCCGGCTCGACGCGCTCGGGCACGTCTACCTGGACTACACCGGGAGCGGCCTGTACGCGGAGAGCCAGGTGCGCGCGCACGCCGACTACCTCTGCGGGAGCGTGCTCGGCAACCCGCACTCGCGCAACCCCACCTCGCTGGCCAGCACGCTCAAGGTGGAAGAGGCCCGGCACCGGGTGCTCGGCTTCTTCCACGCCGACCCCGACGCCTACGAGGTCATCTTCACCCTGAACGCCAGCGGCGCGTGCAAGCTGGTGGCCGAGGCGTACCCGTGGGAGCCGGGGGGCACCTTCCTGCTCACCGCCGACAACCACAACTCCGTGCACGGGGTGCGCGAGTACGCGGCGGCGCACGGGGCGCAGGTGCGCTACGTGCCGCTCGACGCGGAGCTGCGCGTGGACTGCCTGGAGGAGCACCTGCGGGGCGCGGCCCCGGGCCGGCACCACCTCTTCGCCTTTCCCGCGCAGTCCAACTTCTCGGGGGTGAAGCACCCGCTGGAGTGGATCGAGACGGCGCGGGCGCACGGCTTCCACGTGCTGCTCGACGCGGCGGCCTTCGTCCCCACCAGCCGGCTGGACCTGCGCGAGCACACGCCGGACTTCGTCTGCCTGTCGTTCTACAAGATGTTCGGCTTCCCCACCGGCGTGGGGGCGCTGCTCATGCGGCGCAACGCGCTGGGCGAGCTGCACCGCCCCTGGTTCAGCGGCGGCACGGTGCGCTTCGTCTCGGCGCAGAACCAGCTGCACCTGCCGCACGTCAACGGGCGCGCCTTCGAGGACGGCACCCTCAACTACCTGGGGATCACGGCCACGGCGGCGGGGCTGGATTTCCTGGCCGGGATCGGGGTGGAGCGGATCAACGCGCACGTGATGGGGCTCACCGCCGGGCTGCTGGAGCGGCTGCGGGAGCTCCGCCATTCCGACGGCGCGCCGCTGGTGCGCCTCTACGGCCCGCCGGGGATGGAGCAGCGGGGCGGGTGCGTCGCCTTCAACCTGCTGGACCCGCGGGGCGAGGTGGTGCGCTACTGGGTGGTGGAGGAGCGGGCGAAGGCGGAGCTGATCTCGCTGCGCGGCGGCTTCTTCTGCAACCCGGGCGCGGCGGAGTGCGCCTTCGGCTACCGCGACCAGGACACCTTCAACTGCATCGAGCCCCTCACCCCCGAGACCTTCCTGCTGGACCGCTTCGCCGAGTGCATGGGCGACAGCCCGGTGGGGGCGGTGCGGGTGTCGCTGGGGATCGCCAGCAACCAGGCGGACGTGGACCGGCTGCTGGCGTTCCTGGAGACCTTCCGCGACCGTCCCGCCGAGGACATCCCCGTGTCCCGCGCCACCGCGGCCCTGGCCGGGGTGGACTAGCGGGCGGGCCCCCTCCCCCCGACCCCCTCCCCCAAAAAACCCTGGGGGAGGGGGAGCACGACAGTGACATGCGGAAACGAATTCGCGGCACCTCGCGTGAGCTGGATCAGGCCGCTCGCGAGCTGCGGCGGGAGCCCACGCCCGCCGAGGCGCGGCTCTGGGAGGCGCTGCGGCGCGATCAGTTCCTCGGCCTGCGCTTCCGGCGCCAGCACCCTGTCGGCCGGTTCGTGCTCGACTTCTACTGCGCACGCCACAAGCTCTGCATCGAAGTCGACGGTGCCTACCACGAGCGGCAGCCGGAGCGCGATGCCGAGCGCACGGCGGTTCTCGCCGCGGCGGGCTATACGGTGCTGCGCTTCACCAACGAAGAAGTGATCTCCGACCTCGATCTCGTCCTCCGCCGGATCGAGGCGAACCTTCCTCCGCCGCCGTACCTGTAGTTCTCCCCTCCCCCAGGGTGTATTGGGGGAGGGGTCGGGGGAGGGGGCCTGCCCTCTAGCGGTACTCCAGCTCCTCGCGCGTCCAGACCTCGCCGCCGCGCACCACCAGCCGCACCCGCCGCAGGTTCCCGAGCGAGGCCAGCGGGTCCGCCTCCAGCACCACCAGGTCCGCCGCCTTCCCCACCTCCAGCGTCCCCAGGTCGTCGCGGCGCATGGCGCGCGCGGCGTCGCGGGTGGCCGCCACCAGCACCTGCATGGGGGTGAGCCCCGCCTCCGCCATCGCCTCCAGCTCGCGGTACACCGAGACGCCGTGCAGCGTCAGCGGGTTCCCCGCGTCCGTCCCCATCGCCACGGGGATGCCGGCGTCGTGCACCCGCTTCAGGTTCTCCAGCGAGGTCCGCCGCTGCGCCTGCAGCCGCTGCCGGATGGCCGCCACCTGCGCCTCGGGGAGGAGGGGCGGGAGCGAGTCGGTGAGGAAGGCCTTGCGCAGCGTGGCGCCGTCCACGCACTCCAGCGGCAGCCCCTCCGCGCGGAAGCGCCGCTCGAAGAGCTGCACGTAGCCGTCGTAGACGGTGAGCGTGGGGGTGTAGAAGGCGCCCGCCTCGCGCGCCAGGCGGAGGAACTCGTCGTCCACCGGCTGGTCCTCCACCGAGTGCACCAGCAGCTTCGCGCCCGCGCGCAGGGCGTCCTTGGCCTGCCAGAGCCCGGTGGCGTGCACGATGAGCGGGATCCCCGCGCGGCGCGCCTCGTCGGCCGCCGCGCGCAGGCGCGCCTGCCAGGCGGCCGTGTCCGGCGCGTTCGCTCCCACCAGGTACCAGACCTTGATCGCGTCGCTCCCGTGGCGGACGCTGGAGCGCGCTCCCGCCCGGGTGGCCGAGTCGCTCGCCATGTGCACGAACTGCCGCTGGTCCGGCAGGTTCAGCCAGTGGTCGAGGGTGGAGAGGAGGGGGCCGGCCGCGGCCACGTGCGGCGCCGCGTTCGAGGCCTCGGCCCGCGCGCGCAGGGGCCAGGTCCAGGGGTAGCCGCCCACGTCGAAGGTGGCGGTGACCCCCGCGCACAGGTAGCTGCGGAAGAAGCGCTCGGGGTGGCGCTCCAGCTCGGCGACGGTGGAGTCGTACGGGAAGCGGGCGCGCAGGTCCAGCGCGTCCGGGCGGCCGTCCGCCCACCCGGTCTGCGAGTAGTGGACGTGCGCGTCCACCAGCCCGGGGACGATCCACCTCCCCCGCGCGTCGATCCGCTCCACGTCGGCCCCCAGCTCGCATTCGCCCACGCAGGCGATCTTCCCCCCGCGCATCACCACCGTCGCGTTCGCGCGGGGCGGGGCACCGGTGCCGTCAACCACCGTGGCGCCCACCAGCGCGAAGGCGGGCACCGGCACGTCGCCCGGCGAGGCGAAGGCGGTGGTGACGGCCACCTTCCAGCTGCCGTCGGGCTGCTTCACCAGCACCCGCTCCGAGACGCCGCGCGCGCTCCCGCCCTGCACCACCCGGTAGCGGTAGGCGCCGTAGACCACCCCCGGCGCCAGCGGCACCACCTCGAAGTGCGTGGCCACCAGCGTGTCCGGCCAGGCGTTCGGGTCTCCCGCGGTCATCCCCTGGTACCCCCACTGCACGCCGCCCGGGCCGGTGCGCGCCAGGCGCGGGGCCTGGAGGTAGTGGGTGAGATAGGCGGCGCGGTCGCGCCGGTGGATGGCGGCGATGTTGGAGCGGAAGGCGGCGAGCGCCGCGGCCGAGTCGGCGGCCCGCTCGGCGGCGGGATACGCGCGCGGCTGCGCGGCGGCGGTGCCGCGGGCGGCGAGGAGGAGAGCGGCGGCCAGCAGGGCGATGCGCATCGGCGGGACGGTCTCGGGAGGAAACGCACGGGAGCGGACGCCCCAGTGTAACCGGCGCCCGCTCCGCCGGTCAAATCCGGCGCCGCGAACGCGCACGCGGGCGCCGAACTTGCAAATATCTTCGCGAAACGGGGAACCAGGTGCGCGGATAATCCCGGGGGAAATCGTTGCAGAACGCCGCCGCCAAGCTTATGATGACTGGAAATCCATGTCTTCTCTGTCCTCTCGCACCGCCCGGTGCATCCATCTCCCGCGCCCGCCCCGTATCCAGCGATGGGGGCGAGGCTCCCCGGGAGCCCGCGGGGCAGCATTCGATGTCCCGAAGTCCCGGCGTGGCAAGGGAATGGCCCATTTCACCGGGTGGAGGAGCGTCGCTTGACAAAGCTTCGACGGCCGGCTAATTCAAGCGAGGCGGGAGGGTGTAAACTGCTACCGTCGCGCCCGGGCCGGCTGCTACAGAGGGGCCGTGCACAATCCATCCCGCCGCTCCGCAGGGACGGCGGGGTTCGTTCTATTTTGAGACCGAGGATTCTGCCAGAATGAGCTCTGCCGCGATCTTCGTGGACGGAGGGTATTTCGACCGGGTGTCGCGCGACTGCGGCTCGCCCCGCATCGACTTCGGCAAGCTGGCGATGGAGCTGGCCAAGCCCGACGAGCTTCTCCGCACCTACTACTATCATTGCCTCCCGTACCGCAGCCCGGTCCCCACCGTCGAGGAGGAGGAGCGGTACGCCAAGAAGCAGATCTTCTTCAACGCGCTGAACCGGCTGAACCGCTTCGAGGTCCGCGAGGGGAAGCTGGAGTACCGGGGAACGGACCGGGAGAGCAACCGCCCGATCTTCGAGCAGAAGCGGGTGGACATCTACCTGGGGGTGGACCTGGTGCTGCTGGCGGTGAAGCAGCGCATCCACCGCGCGGTGCTGGTGACCGGGGACAGCGACTTCCTCCCGGCCATCCGGGCGGCGAAGAACGAGGGAGTGCTGATCCACCTCTTCCACGGCTCGGGGCCGCAGCAGCCGCACCGCGACCTGTGGGAGGAGGCGGACGAGCGCACCGTCATCACCCCGGAGCTGCTGAACCTCTTCCTCCTGTAGGCGGGAGCCGCGGGCTTCCATTTGGGCGGGGCGTGCTGAGCGGCGGTGGCGAGCCTCCACCCGGAGCCTGGGCGGGTAAACCCGCGGCTACGACGACGGAAAGCCTCGCAAACCGCGCGAGGCTTCAACGGCCCGATCGATCCTCTCCAGCTCCCGGCTCAACGTGCCATCGCGGTGGTGCTGCTCCTGGTTGCGGATGTAGTCGCTGACGCGCGGAACGACGGCCTTCGAAACGGTGAAAGCCCCGTAGCCACCCTGCCACTTGAAGGGCGTCTCGCTCCTCAGCACCTGCGCGACGAAGTGGGACGAGGCGCCTTTCAGCCTGCCGACCAGCTCGGAAACCGTGACCGTCGTGGGGAAGCGGAGCAGCTCATGGACGTGGTCGCTGGTGCCACCGATGGCGAGCACGTCCCCGCCGAGGCGACTCGTCTGGGAGGCGAGAATCGCGTAGATCCTGGGCTTCAGCTCCGGCGTGATCAGGGGGTGGCGTCCCCACGTTGCCCAGACCAGGTGCAGGTAGAGCTGGGTGTATACTGAGCGCATGAGGTCCCGCGAGAAAGAGAGCGAGCAAGAAACGAACAATAGGCGGCATGCGTGCAGTTTGTCCAGCCTCTCACGTAACCCACAGTGCGTTGCGGAGGCTGGGTTGGGAGCGGTTGAAGCCTCGCGTGGTTTGCGAGGCTTTCCGTCGTCGTAGCCGCGGCTTCAGCCGCCCCCGGGTGTCGCCCAAGCCGCGGTTTTACCCGCCCCAGGTCGATCCGCCGCCGGTTTTCCCCCGCCTTCGTCTCCGCCGCCCCCGGTTGTCGCCCGGGCGGCTCGAGCCCGCAGACACCCACCCACCGCCTCGCAGGGATGTGCTCGCCCTTGTCATCCCCCGTGCCCCCCATTACACTTCGCCGCACATAGAAGCGAAGGGGTCTATCGGAAGCCGGTGCGAATCCGGCGCGGCCCCGCCACTGTAAGAGGCCCGGCGCTCAGGCGCCGGTCCGGCCCGCTCACCCCGCCACTGGGAGTCGCCTCCCGGGAAGGCCGAGCGGCGCTGCCTCGAGCCAGGAGACCGGCCCCCTCGCTCCCGCAGACGTTACCCCCTCGCGGGAGGGGAGCGGGGCCAGAGACGGCCGGTTCGGGCAACCCTCTTCCGGGGCCCCGGGGCCCTTTCTCCCGTTCCCTCCCGCACGTTCCGGGAAGGACGGGATTTTTTGTCGCCGATCCGCCGACGGCTCCGGCCCGCGCAGTCCTCCATCGCCCTCATGGCGCTCCTCTGCGCCTGCGAGCAGGGCGCCCCACCGCGCGAGGCCGCCCCCGCCGACAGCGCCGTCGTCCTGCGCGACGACGCCGGGGTGGAGGTGCGGCTCGCCGGGCCGGCGCGCCGCATCGTCTCGCTGGTGCCCAGCGCCACCGACCTGCTGGCCGCCATCGGCGCCGGCGACCGGCTGGTGGCACGCACCGACTTCGACCACGGCCCCGGGCTCGACTCGCTCCCCTCGGTGGGCGGCGGGCTCGACCCCTCGCTCGAGGCGCTCGCCGCCCTCCGCCCCGACGTGGTCATCTCCTGGGAGACCCGCCAGGGCGCCACCCTGCGCGACCGCCTCGGCGCGCTCGGCATCCCCGTCCTGGGGGTGCGCGCCAACGACACCACCGACGTCTTCCGCGTCATCCGCACCCTCGGCGTCCTCACCGGCCGCCCCGGGCCCGCCGACTCGCTGGCCCGCTCCATCCGCGCCGAGCTGGCGGCCGTGCGCGCCTCGGTGGCGGGCCGGACTCCCCGCTCCGTGCTCTACGTGGCCTGGCCGAACCCGCCCACCGTCCCCGGCCGCGAGACCTTCCACCACCAGCTGCTGGAGCTGGCCGGCGGCCGCTCCGTCTTCGACGACGTGCCGGGCGAGTGGCCGCAGGTGTCGCTGGAGGAGGTGGTGCGCCGCCAGCCCGAGGTGGTGCTGGTGCCCGCCGGCGAGGACAGCCAGCTCTCCGCCGCGGCGCTGCGCCGCGCCACCGGCTGGCGCGAGCTGAACGCCTTCGCCGCGGGGCGCGTGGTGGAGCTCCCCGCCGTGGTGGTCAACCGCCCCGGCCCCCGCCTGGGCGAGGCGGCGCGGCTCATCCGCGACGCCATCCACCCCGACCTGGCCGGGCAGTGAGGCCCCTCCCGCGCCTCCTCCTCCTCGCCCTCGCGGCGGCGGCCGCGCTGGTGGTGGGCGTGCGCGTGGGCGCCGTCCCCCTCTCCCTGCGCGAGCTGGCCGACGCGGTCCGCGGCATCGGAGACCCCACCACGGTGGCCATCGTCCGGCGCCTGCGGCTGCCGCGGGCGGTGCTGGCGGCGGTGGTGGGCGGGGCGCTGGCGGCCAGCGGCGCCACCTTCCAGGCGCTGCTGCGCAATCCCCTGGCGGAGCCGTACATCCTGGGCGTCTCCGGCGGTGCGGCGGTGGGCGCCGTGGTGGCCATCGTCGCCACCGGCGCGGCGGCCAGCAGCGGGGTGGTGTCGCTCGCCGCCTTCGCGGGCGCGGCCGGGGCCATCGTCCTCGTCTTCCGCATCGCCTCGTCGGTGGGGCGGGCGCTGGACACGCGGGTGATGCTGCTGGCCGGCGTGGTGGTGGGCGCCTTCTTCAACGCCTGCATCCTGTTGGTGCTCACCTTCGCCGACACGGAGGCCTTCCGCTCGGCCATCTTCTGGATCATGGGGAGTTTCTCGGGCGCCACCTGGCGCGCGGCGGGCTTCCTCTCGCTCGCCGTGTTCCCTGCCCTGCTGGTGCTCTTCGCGCTGGCCCGCCCGCTCAACCTGCTGGCGGTGGGCGACGACACGGCCGCCTACCTGGGGGTGCGGGTGGACCGGGCCAAGCTGCTGGCCTACGGCACCGCCTCGCTGTTGACGGCGGCGGCGGTGGCGGCCAGCGGGGTCATCGGCTTCGTGGGACTGGTGGTGCCGCACGTGGTGCGCATGCTCTGGGGCGGCGACCACCGCTTCCTCCTCCCCGCCTCCGTGCTCCTCGGCGCCGCCTTCGTGGTGCTGGCCGACGCGCTGGCCCGCACGGCCGCGGCCCCGGCGGAGCTGCCGATCGGCGTGGTGACGGCGTTCGTGGGCGTCCCCTTCTTCGTCTACCTGCTGCGGCGGAGGCGCGCGTGAGCGGCTGGAGCTGCGCGGGGCTCGTCTTCCGCTATCCCGAGTCCCCGCGCCCGGCGGTGGACGGGGTGACGCTGGAGGTGCAGGCGGGGGCGTGCACGGCGGTCATCGGCCCGAACGGCTCCGGCAAGTCGACCCTGCTCAAGCTGCTGCTGGGCACCCTGGCCCCCGCGGCGGGGACGGTGGGGTTCCACGGGCGGCCGCTGGCGGCGTGGCCGCGGGCGGAGCTGGCGCGCGCGGTGGGGGTGGTGCCGCAGGGCGAGGAGGCGGTCTTCCCCATGACGGTGCGCGAGCTGGTGGCGATGGGGCGCTACCCGCACCTGGGCCCCTGGCGGCGCGAGGGCGTGGCCGACCGGCGGGCGGTGGACGAGGCCATGCGCCGCTGCGACGTGGCGGCGCTGGCGCACCGACCGGTGGGCACCCTCTCCGGCGGCGAGCGGCAGCGGGCGCGGCTGGCGCGGGCGCTGGCGCAGGAGCCCGGCACCCTGGCGCTGGACGAGCCCACGGTGGCGCTCGACGTGAGCCACGAGATGGAGATCTTCGAGCTGCTGCGGGGGCTGGGGCGCTCCGGCGTCACCGTGCTGCTGGTGACCCACGAGCTGAACCTGGCCGCGCGCTACGCGGACCGGCTGGTGCTCCTCGACGGCGGGCGGGTGGCCGCGGAAGGTCCTCCGGCCGCGGTGCTGACCCGCGAGACGGTGGAGCGCGTGTACGGCTGGCCGGTGCGCATCGTCGCGCACCCCGGCCCGGGGCCGGACGCCGGCGCCCCGCAGGTGGTGCCGCTGGCCGGCGAGGCGCGCGCCGGAATGCTCCACCCGCGGGAGGAGGAAGGCCATGCGGCGTAGCCTCGCGATCCTCGCGCTGGTCCTGGCGGCCTGGCCGGCGGCGGCGCGGGC
>DASUNK010000436.1:0-4000 GCA_036277195.1 Longimicrobiaceae bacterium
ACCGTCACGGCGCGGCTCCCTCCTCCGCCTCCCGCGGCAGCCCCAGCACCAGCACGTGGGCGGCGAACTCGTCGAGCCCGTTCACCCCCAGGGCGCGGTTGACCTCGTCGTCGTAGAAGCCGGCGATGGCGCACACCGACACGCCGAGCGCGCTCGCCGCCAGGTAGGTGTTCTGCGCCGCGTGCCCGGCCTCCACCAGCAGCAGCCGGTAGCCGCGGTCGCCGTACTTGAACACCGTCCGCAGGGGCACCGCGGTCACCACCAGCACGGCGGCCACCCCCTCGTAGTTGAGCCCCGCGGTGAGGAGCCGCCCCACCTGCTCCTCCACCTCCGCGCGGGTTCCCTTGCCGAGCTGCTCCAGGTGGTGGCCCAGGGTGTTGTAGTGGTAGACGCCCGGGGTGAGCCCCTCGACGTTCACCGCCACCACGTACAGCTCCAGCGGGAAGAGCGCCCCGCCCGAGGGCGCCGAGCGCCGCCGCATCCCGCCCGGCCCGGTGGGCTGGGCCGCGAAGGCGCGCGCCTTCTGGTCCGCCACCACGTCGGGGCTCACCGGGTCGTTCTCCGGCGCCGCGCCGTTCCCGTTCGCCGCCGGCTGCACCGGGGCGGGGAGGCGCGCCGCCTCGGGGCGGAGCACGCCGTAGCTGTAGTAGAGCAGGTCGCCCAGGGTGGCGAGGGGCACCGGCTCCTCCGCGAACACCGCCCCCGTCCCCGAGAGGACCGCCGAGCGGCGCCCCAGCACCACCTCGTCGTAGCGGGGGAGCGGCGGGCGCTCGCGGTGCGGCTCCGGGAGCACCGTCCACGGCACCGTCGCGTAGGTCTTGTAGCTCTGGCGCGAGCTCTGGACCTTGCGCGGGTCCGCGAAGAACCACTGGATGCGCCGCACCGCCGCCTCGATCCCGGCGCGCGGGCGCAGCTTGGTGTTCTCCCAGAAGATCTCCGGGAGCGAATCGACCTCCTCGCGCTCGGTGACGGCCTGCGAGGAGACCAGGTCAACCGTCTCGATCGGCATGGCTCGTCCTCAGGGGTACGGGTGGAGGAAGGTGTTCAGCTCCTCTTCGCGCAGGGGCTCGTCGCGCAGGCCGAGCCGCACCGGCACCTCGTACAGGCGCCGGCCCCCCAGCAGGGGCGAGTCGTGCCGGGCGTTCATCACCTGGATCTGCGGGATCACCACCCGCATCACGTGCAGCCCCGCCTCGCGCACGTCGTCGCTGGTGAGCTCCACCGCGATCACCTCCAGCCCGCGCTCGGCCAGCGCCTCCACGCAGGTGCGCAGGTCGCGCGTCGGGTCGCCCGTGGCCAGGTTGGGGATGTCGCCCACCGGGATCGGCTCGTTGTCGCCCCAGAGGAACTCGAGGTGCTTCCGCATCCCCGGGAGCATGTAGACCTTGGAGTGCTGGTTGAAGTCGATCACGTCGCTGTGGTCGTCCTTGAAGCGCTCCGGCGGCCCCTCGAACAGCTCCCGCTTCCACCCCACGATCCCCTGCGACGCCTCCAGCAGCGCCTTCACCGCGCCGTCGTAGGGGTTCAGCCGGGTGGCCGAGCCCACCAGCACCCCGGTGGGCTCGTGGATCACGAAGGCCACGAAGGTGGGGATCGGCAGGTCGAGCGTGGCGTTCACCATCTCGAAGCGCAGCCCCGGCGAGTCGAAGCGCTCGCGGAAGAGCTCGCCCAGCGCGTCGTCGCCGTCGAAGCGCACCCGCGGCAGGGTGATGCGGTTGTGCCAGGCGATGATGATCTGGTCGCGTTCCAGCACCTCGAAGAGCGCCTTCAGCGTGGCGTCGTCGCGGTTGCGCGAGCAGGCGCACCCGCTGGAGATGCTGTCCACGATGTACGCCTCGCCCGGCCGGTAGCGGTAGGGGAGGTAGACGAAGGGCGCCGGCACCAGCTTCTGCCGCCCGTCGGTCAGGCTCTGCCCGCGGACCCAGCTGGTCACCGTGTCGCGGGTGAAGGGGGCGTAGAAGCCGTGCCCCAGCTCGCGGGAGGCGTACTCCTCGTACTGCCGCGGCGAGTAGAGGGCGAAGAGCTCCGGCGGGGTGGCCTCCTCCTCCAGCTGGTTGTACGAGCAGAAGGGGAGCGCGGTGTGGTCGTACACCGCCGCGCAGTACCGCTCCACCGACTCGCCGATGGCCGCGCCGAGCGCCCAGGGGCGGGTGAGGCCCACGCCGCACCCCCACTTGCTCGACTTCACCAGCCCCGTGCGGTACCGCGCCACGTTGGTGGACTCGGCCACGAAGCAGAAGATGCGCGGGTCCGTCGGCTCGATCGGGAGCTCGAAGGTGTTGGAGACGATGCCGGTGACCGGGTCGCAGACGGCCCAGTCCGCGAGCGGCTCGGCGTTACTGGACCGGATGGCTGGTTGGCTCAGCATTGGGCTGCATCCAGGGGCGGATGGAGGGGAAGCCCCTGGCCCGCGCGCTGCACGCCGGACACCGGGGGAGCTTGAGCACCGTGTGCATGGTGCCCTGCATGGAGAGGAGGGCGTATTCCAGCGTCTTGCCGAAGAGCGCCGGCTCCAGGAGCGAGGCGCGGCTGGCCAGGAAGCGCACCGCCTCCAGCGCCACCAGGTTGGCCGCCAGCTCCACCACGCCGGGGACCAGGTTGTCGGCCGGCGGCATCGGCTCCGAGCGCTTCTGGATGGCCGCGCGCACCGCGATGTGGTCGTCGTAGTAGACCAGGTTCGACTCCACCCGCCGCTCGTAGCACACCCAGCACGCCGTCTCGTGCGGGAGCACGAAGGGCCCGATCCGGAAGAAGAAGCCGGAGGTGTTGAGCGGGATCCAGGGGAGGTGGTGGCGCAGCGCCACCTTGTTGAACCACACCAGGAAGGCGGGGTCGAGCGGGTCCGAGGCCACCACGTACACGTCGGCCTCGGGGAGGTCCGAGCCGTCGGCGTACATCGGGTCCGCCGGGCGCTGCAGCGCCACCGTCTCCACGCTCCCCACCTCGTAGCGGCGGAGCGCCTCGGCCACGGCGGCGGCGGCCTTGCCCGCCCCCACCACGCCCACCCGCCCCTTGCGCAGCACCAACCAGAGGGCGGCGCCGTCGTGCCCCTGGTCGCTGAAGGCGCGCATCTGCGGGGTGGGCTCGGCGGGCGGGGCGGCGCCGTTGCCGTTGCCGTTGCCGTTCTCGTGGTGGTGGCCGTTGCCGTTCCCCGCGGCCTCCACCAGCCCGTACAGCTGGAGGGTGCGGATGGCCTCGGTCACGTCGTCCTCGGCCACCTCGTCGCCCACGAGCTCGGCCTTCAGCTCGTCCAGGGTGCGGGTGCCGTCGAGGAGGTGGAGGATGCGCACCGCGGCGTGGCCGGCGGTGCGGACGATGCGGGTGCCGACGGCCAGGCGCGCCAGGTCGCCGGCCTCGTTGGGGACGACCAGCGCCCCGGGCCGGATCCGCAGGCGGGGGCTGTCGACGGGGGGAGAGGTGGTGCTCATCCGTGCGGCGCAGGGGGTTCAGGGAAACAGGGAGTCGCGTGGAGAAGCTGTCGTTCCGGTGAGACGGGCCGGCGGGGCGGGCCGGTCACGGCGGCCCCGCCGGCGAGCTGCAGGTCTGGCTGCCCAGCCACACCTCGAGCCTTCGTGCACTACGGAAGTTCGTACAGCACCTGCTCCAGACTGCGAACTACGATCCTGCGAACAACCACTGCGTGTGGAATTGGAACCTTGGAAACGAGAACCGCGGGGGATCCCCCGCGGTGGGTTACTGCGCCGGCGGCGCGGCCGCCTCGGCGTCGGCGTAGGCGTACGACTCCCAGTCGCAGCTGGCGTCTTCGCCGAAGCTCAGGGAGAAGTTGCAGTGGCAGCAGCAGCAGCAGCAGCAGTTGCCGACCACCAGCACCGGCGCGTCACCCGCAAGCCGCATCACGCTCTCGTCGGGGTTCTCGAAGAGCTCGACCAGCTTGAAGGCCACCTTCTGAGAGAGGTTCATGGCAGTTTCGTGTCGTCTGGGGTGAGTGATGACACGTCGACCGAGGTGCGCTGGGCAGGCGCGTCGTGCAGTGTGCGTC
>DASUNK010000437.1:0-3137 GCA_036277195.1 Longimicrobiaceae bacterium
CGGCGCGCTCGTGGGTGCGCAGGGTGGTGAGGGTGCGGCTGCGGTTGGTGCGCAGCGACTCGAGCTGGCCGTGCTCCTGCGCCCGCTCCGCCTGCAGGTACTGGATCTCGGCGTAGCTCCGCTTCAGCTCCTGCTCGCGCAGCGCCAGCTGCCGGTGCAGCTCGCCCACCTCGCGCACCAGCCGGCGGTCGCGGCGCGCCACCAGGTAGAGGTACTTGTAGCGGTTGATGAGGTCGCTGAAGCTCTGCGCCGAGAGGAGCACCTCCACCGCCTGCAGCGGGCCGCGCTTGTAGATGTCGCGCACCCGCCGGTCGAGCAGCTCGCGCTTGAGGGTGAGCTGCGCCTGCGTGGCGGCCAGCTCCGTCTCGGTGTCCAGGATCTGCAGCTGCGTCGCCTCCAGCTGCAGCTCCAGCTCGCGCAGCAGCGAGGCCGAGACGGTGGCCTGGCGCTGGATGTTGCGGATCTCGGCCGAGACGCTGTTCACCTGCCCGCGGATGGTGCGCAGGTCGCGCCGCAGCTCCTCGCGCTCCTCGCGGATCTGCTGCAGCCGCCGCTGGCTCTCGCTGATCTGCTGCTGCGGGGTGCGCTGCGGCTGGGCGGCCGCGGGGCCGGCCAGGGCGGCGGCGAGCGCCAGCGCCAGGGCGAGCGCGGCGGGGCGCACGCTCAGATCGCCTGCAGGTGGCGGCGCACCGCCACCAGCGAGGAGAGGAAGCCGAAGACGGTGCCCACCAGCACGAAGAGCGGCACCCACGGCCCCGGGAGCCAGGAGATCTCGAAGACCCACTGGTCGACGATGCGGAAGAAGGCGAAGGTGAGCCCCGCCGCCAGCGCCCCGCCCAGCACCCCCGCGATGAACCCCTCCAGCAGGAAGGGGTGCTGCACGAAGCCGTCGGTGGCGCCCACCAGCCGCATGATGGAGATCTCCTCGCGCCGGGCGAAGACGGAGATGCGCACCGCGGTGGCGATGATGATGGCCGCCACCAGCGCGAACGCCCCGCCGATGACCGAGGCGGCGCCCGCGGCGATGCGGCGGATGAGGAAGATCTTCTCCAGCCAGTCGCGCCCGTAGCGCACGTCCTCCACGAACGGGTACGCCTCCAGCCGCCGCGCCACCCGCTGCACCGACTGCGGGTCGCGCGCCCCCGGCTTCAGCCGCACCTCCAGCGAGGCCGGGAGCGGGTTCTGCTCCAGGTCCGAGAACACCTCCTTGAACTCGTCCATCTCGGCCATGGCGGTGGCCAGCGCCTCGGTGCGGGTGACGTGGCGCACCTCCAGCACCTCGGGGAGGGCGCGCACCTCCTCCTGCGCCAGCTGCACCTGCATCTCCCCGGCGTCGTCCAGGAAGTAGGCCACCACCTCCACCCGCTCCTCCACCCGCTCGATGGCGCGGCGGATGTTGAAGGCGGTCAGCCCGAAGAGCCCCACCACGAAGAGCGAGAAGGCGATGGCCACCACCGAGAGGAGCGCCAGCAGCGGCGTCCGCCGGAAGGCGGTGAGCACCTCGCGCAGTGCGTACGGCATGATCGCGTCACCCCCTCTGCAGCTCGACCGCGGCGGCCGAGTCGTAGACCACCTGCCCCTGCGACAGCTCGATCACCCGGTACTCCGGGTGCGAGCGCACCAGGTCCAGGTCGTGGGTGGCCATCAGCACCGTCATCCCCAGCGCGTTGATCTCGCGGAAGAGCTCGAAGACCCCGCGCGCCGCCCACTCGTCCAGGTTCCCGGTGGGCTCGTCGGCCAGGAGCACCAGCGGCTCGTTGGCCAGCGCCCGGGCGATCGCCACCCGCTGCCGCTCGCCGCCGGAGAGCTCGTCCGGGTACGCCCGCGCCTTGTGCGCCAGCCCCACCTGGGTGAGCACCCGGTTCACCCGCTGGGGGATGGCGGAGCGCTTGGTCCCCGTCACCTCCAGCGCGAAGGCCACGTTCTCCTCGGCGGTGCGGTCGCGCAGGAGGCGGTAGTCCTGGAACACCACCCCCAGCTTGCGCCGGAGGAGGGGGATGTCGCGGCGGCGCAGCAGCTTGGAGGAGAAGCCGGAGACGCGCACCTCGCCCGCCGAGGGGAGCTCGGCCATCATCAGCAGCCGCAGCACGGTGGACTTGCCCGCGCCGGAGTGCCCGGTGAGGAACACCAACTCGCCCTTGTTGACGTGCAGCGACACGTCCTTGAGGGCCGTGCCGGAGCGCGGATACTCCTTGTGTACCGAGGTCAGCCTGATCACGCGAGGACCACAGGGGGTGGGGACGGCCGCAAGTCGGGATGGAAGTGGAATTTACTCCGCGCCGCGCAGGGTGTCAAAGCGCCGCGCCAGCCGCACCGCCAGGAGCACGGCCTCGCGCATGGACGAGGGGTCGGCCAGGCCGCGGCCGGCGAGGCCGAGCGCGGTCCCGTGGTCGGGCGAGGTGCGGGGGAAGGGGAGCCCCAGCGTCACGTTCACCCCGCTCCCGAAGGCGGCGGTCTTGAAGGCGGCCATTCCCACGTCGTGGTAGGGGGCGATGACGGCGTCGAACTCGCCCCGCACCGCGCGGGTGAAGACGGTGTCGGCGGGAACGGGACCCCACGCCACGATCCCCTCGTTCGCCAGCCGCCGCAGCGCGGGCTCCAGGATCCGCGCCTCCTCGTCGCCGAAGAGGCCGCCGTCCGAGGCGTGGGGGTTCAGCGCGCAGAGCGCCAGCCGTGGCTGTTCGATCTCCCAGAGCGCCCGCAGCGCGCGCCAGGTCAGCCACGCCTGCCCCGCCAGCAGCTCCACCGAGAGGGCGGCGGGGACGTCGCGCAGCGCCAGGTGGGTGGTGGCCAGCACCACGCGCAGGGGCCCGCCCAGGGCGGTGCGCTCGGCGGCCAGCAGCATGGCCACCTCGGGGGCGCCGCTCAGCTCGCGGAGCATCTCGGTGTGGCCGGGGAAGCGCCAGCCGCCGGCGTGGAAGGCGGCCTTGTCGAGGGGGGCGGTGACCAGCGCGTCCACCTCGCCGGCCAGCGCCAGCTCCACCCCGCGGCGGACGGCCTCGCCCGCCAGCCGCCCCGCGGCCGCGGCCCCGTCGCCGGGCGACCAGGGCCCCACGGAGACGTCGCCGGAATCGCGCAGCAGCGGCGCGGGGCCCACCAGCACGAAATCGGCCGCCTCCGCCACCCTGGGGTCGGCG
>DASUNK010000438.1:0-3598 GCA_036277195.1 Longimicrobiaceae bacterium
CGGGGCGCAGCCGGCCCGACCGCAGGGCCAGGCCGAGCGCCTGCTGTGCAAGGAGTGCGGGGCGCTCAACGAGCCCCACTCCTGGTACTGCGAGGTCTGCGGCTCGGAGCTGTAGGCGCAGCCGTTCCCGATCGTTCGACAAGAAAAGGGCCCCCCGGCCGGATGGACGGGGGGCCCCTGGATTTTCTGCGCCGCCGCGGCTTACGACAGCTTCCGCAGGAACGCGCTCAGGCGCGACTTGGCGCGCGCCGCCTTGTTCGGATGGATGATCCGCTTGCGCGCCGCCCGGTCCAGCAGCGAGGCCGCCGAACGGAAGGCGTCCACCCCCGTCTCGGCGTTGTCGGCGGAGCGGACCCGCTTCAGCGCGGTGCGGAGCTGCGACCGGAACGCCCGGTTGCGCGCGGCGCGGACGGCGTTGGTCCGCATCCTCTTCTCGGCGGACTTTACGTTCGGCAAGCTGGCCTCCAAACCACGGCGCCGTCGCGCGGCGCCGGGTCACTGGGTGTGGGTCGCGACGGATGCCCGGAAAACGGGAAGCCGGAAAATACCGGAAGGGCGCATGGCTGTCAACCCCAGTCCCCGGCTCGTTTTGACAAGCCCTGCACCCCCCGCTAGCTTGCCATCCCATGGAAAACCTCGACAACCTCCTGCTCTACCTCCCCGTCCTCCTCCTGTCGTTCACCGCCCACGAGTTCGCCCACGCCTGGGTGGCGCTCAAGCAGGGCGACGACACGGCGTACATGCTGGGGCGGGTGACGCTGAACCCGGCCGCCCACATCGACCCGATCGGCAGCATCCTCTTCCCGGCGATCGGCGCGCTGACGGGGGCGCCGGTGCTGGGGTGGGCCAAGCCCGTCCCCACCAACTCGCGCAAGTACCGCAACTACCGCCGCGGCGACATCCTGGTGTCGCTGGCCGGGGTGGCCGCCAACTTCGTGCTGGTGCTCCTCTTCACCCTGCTCTGCGTGGGGATCCTGCTGGTCATGGACGCGGTGCCGGCGGGGCGCGACACGCTCGGCCTGCTCTGGCAGATGCTGGTGCGCGGCATCCTCCTCAACGTGGGGCTCATCCTCTTCAACCTCATCCCCATCCCCCCGCTCGACGGCTCGCACGTGCTCTACCACTACCTCCCGCCCCGGCTGGGCGCGCAGTACCGCCAGCTCTACCCGTACGGGATGTTCATCCTCTGGGGGCTGGTGCTGCTGGGCGGCTTCAACTTCCTGGGCCCGGCGATCTTCGGGGTGGCGTCGGTGTTCCTGCGGGTGGCGGGCGCCGCCGTATGAGGGGCGGAGCGTGATCGCGCACGCCGGCCCGGTCCCCGTCCGCGACCCCTTCGAGGTGGACCTGGAGCGCTTCCACGGTCCGCTCGACCTGCTGCTGCACCTCATCCGCAACCAGGACATCGACATCTTCGACATCCCGATCGCGCGCATCACCGAGCAGTTCCTGCGCGCGGTGCAGGGGGTGGAGCGGCTGGAGCTGGAGCGGGCGGGGGAGTTCCTGGAGATGGCGGCCACGCTGGTGCGCATCAAGGCGCAGATGCTCTTCCCCCGGCGCGGCGGCGACGACGAGGAGGCGGACCCGCGGGCCGAGCTGGTGCGGCGCCTGCTGGAGTACGAGCACTTCCGCGAGGCGGCGCGGCTGCTGGAGCGGGCGGAGCGCGAGCGGGCCCGCCTCTTCCGCCGCGGCTTCGTAGAGGTGCGCCCCGTGCCGCAGCCGGCGGACCTGCCGCTGGAGACCACCTGGGACGAGGTGTGGGAGGCGGCGCTGCGGCTGGACGAGCGGCTGGCGGCGGCCGCGGCGGTGCACACGGTGCGCGGCCGCGAGATCCGCATCGAGGACAAGATCGCCGAGGTGATGGAGGCGCTGCGGGCGGAGAAGCGGGTGGAGTTCGGGCGGCTGGTGGCGCCGTGGGGGACACGCATCCACGCCGTGGGCTCGCTGCTGGCGTGCCTGGAGCTGGCCCGCCGCTCGCTGGTGCGGCTGCGGCAGGCGGCGCCCTTCGCGTCGCTCTGGATCTACCGCCCCCGCGCGGGCCACGACTGAGGTGCGCGCCAGCCGGATGGTGGAGGCGCTCCTCTTCGCCAGCGAGGCGCCGCTCTCGGCGGCCGAGCTGGCGCGGGCCGACGAGGCGCTGGACGAGGAGGTGGTGGAGGCGGCGATCGCCGAGCTGCGGGCGGAGTACGACCGCGACGAGCGCGCCTTCGACGTCTACGAGGTGGCGGGGGGATACCAGCTGCTGACGCGGCCGGAGTACGCGCCGGTGCTGGAGCGCTTCGACACGGTGCCGGCGGTGCACCGGCTCTCGGGGCCGGCGCTGGAGACGCTGGCCATCCTGGCCTACCGCCAGCCGGTGGGCCGCGCCGAGGTGGAGGAGATCCGCGGGGTGGGCGCGGGCGGGGTGCTGAAGACGCTGCAGGAGCGCGGGCTGGTGGACGTGGTGGGGCGCGGCGAGGGGCTGGGGCGCCCGCTCCTCTACGGCACCACCCCCTTCTTCCTGCAGCACTTCGGCTTCCGCACCCTCGACGACCTGCCGCGCCCGGAGGAGCTGCCGGTGGTGCTGGCCCGCCGCGAAGAGGAAAGGATGCCCGATGCAGCGGAAGCGGCCGAGCCGCGAGCCTGACCAGCCGCCCGCCGGCGAGCTGCGCCTGCAGGCGTACCTGGCGCGCGCGGGGGTGGCCTCGCGCCGGCACAGCGAGGAGCTGATCGCCCAGGGGCGGGTGGAGGTGAACGGCGCCGTGGTGACCACCCCGGGGACGAAGGTGCGCCCGGGGCGCGACCGCGTGGCCGTGGACGGCCGGACGGTGGACCTGGGGAAGGTGGTGTGGATCGCGCTGCACAAACCGAAGGGATACACCACCTCGCGCCACGACCAGTACGGGCGCGAGACCGTCTACGAGCTGCTCCCGGAGAACTACCAGGCGCTCTTCCACGTGGGGCGGCTGGACCGCGACAGCGAGGGGCTGCTCCTGCTCACCAACGACGGCGAGACGGCCAACCGGCTGCTGCACCCTTCCTTCGGCACCACCAAGGAGTATCTTGCCGACGTGGAGGGGAAGCCGAGCACCGAGGTGCTGCGGCGGCTGGTGGAGGGGGTGGAGCTGGAGGACGGCACGGCGCGGGCGGAGAGCGCGCAGCGGGTGCGGCAGGTGGACCTGGACGTCTTCCGCCTGCGCGTGGTGCTGCGCGAGGGGAAGAAGCGCGAGGTGCGGCGGATGCTGGAGGCGGTGGGGCACCCGGTGCGGCGGCTGCTGCGCCAGCGCTTCGGTCCGGTGGAGCTGGGGGAGCTGCCCAAGGGGAAGTGGCGCGTGGTGCTCCCCGCCGAGCTGAACCGGCTCACGCGCCCGCCGCGCGCGCGCAAGCCCGCCACGGACGAGCACGAGGAGGAGCGCGCCGAGCCGGTGGAGAAGCCGCCCGCCCGGCGTCCGCGTCCCGCGCAGCGCCCACCGCGCGGCGAGGCGGCGGGAAGGCCGAAGCCCGCCTCCCGCAACGGCGCGAAGCCGGGGGGAAAGGGCCGGGCGAAGCCGGGTCCCGCGCGGGAGCGGGGTCCGGAGCGCGAGCCCGGACACGCCGGCCCGGCCGGGCAGGGGAGACCCGC
>DASUNK010000439.1:0-4142 GCA_036277195.1 Longimicrobiaceae bacterium
GGCCGCGGGCGAGGCCGTGGACTCCTCCAGCTCCTCCGGGAGGTCCTCGCGGCGGCGGCGGCGCCGGCGCGGGGCGCCGGCCACGTCGCCGATGGCGGCCTCCACGGCGGCCTCGGCGTTCCGGTGGCCCTGCCGCCGCTCGCGCTCGAGCAGCGTGCGCACGCGCGCCACGTGCTCGTCGGCGATGTCCGACATGTGGCTGCGGACCGGGACGTCCATCTCCCGGAGGAGGTGCACCAAGGCCTCAGACGCGACGCTCAGCTCCTTGGCGACTTCGAAAACACGCATGTTCTACCGCTTCTCCTTGTCCTCGGCCCTGCTCGGTACGTGAAGCGCGGCGGCCAGCTCGGCGGCCCGGCGCGCGAAGCCTGCGTTGGTGAGCCCCACGGCCGACACCGGCGCGCGCCCGAGGGCGGCGCCGAGGGCCTGGCGCGTGAGGCACTCGTGGAACCGGACCCGGCGAGCCTCCAGCAGCGGGACCAGCTTCTGTCTCTGCGTGGGAGAGGTATCCGCCGCCACGATCACGCCGTGGACGTCCCCGTCGCGGACGGCCTGGCGGGTGGCGTCGGTGCCGCGCACCAGCGCCCCCGCCCGCGCCGCCAGCCCCAGGAGGTCGAGCAGCGCCCGCTCCGGCCGGGCCGGCGGGGTGGGTGCGGGGTCCGCGCGGCGGCCCATGGCGTCAATTCGAACCAGGCAAGTTCTCCGCGTCCGCTTCGGGTGTCAAGCCCTCCGCGGCCATGGCTTCCTCGCCCGCGTCCTCCGCGGCTTCCTCGCCGACCTCCTCCGCGGCCGGCTCGCCGGCGTCCTCGGCCACGGGCACGCCCGCGCCGGCGGCGCCCTCTTCCTCCTCCTCCGTCCCCTCCTCCACCGTCATCTCCTCGATGATGGCCAGCATCCGGTCCGCCTCGGCGGGGCCGATGGCCGGGATGCGCAGCAGGTCCTCGCGCTCCAGGTCGATGACGTCGTAGAAGGTGTTGTACCCGGCGGCCTCCAGCGCGGCCAGGGTGGCGGGCGCCAGGTCGAGCTCGCGCAGCGGGAAGTCGGAGCTCTCGTAGTCGGCGTCGTCGCCGCCGCCGAAGAGGGCGCGCTCGGCGCCGTGCTCCAGCCACTCGCGCGAGCCGTACAGGTCGAGCTGCCAGCCGATGAGCTGCGAGGCCAGGCGCACGTTCTGCCCGTTGCGGCCGATGGCGAGGGAGAGCTGGTCCTCGTCCACGATGGCGGTCATGGTGCGCGTCTCGTAGTCCGAGATGACCTTGGCGACGCGCGCCGGGGCCAGGGCCCGCTTGGCGAAGATCTCCGGGTCCGGGTGCCAGGGGACGATGTCGATGCGCTCGCCGCCCAGCTCCTGCACCACGGCGCGCACCCGCGAGCCCTTGAGTCCCACGCAGGCGCCCACCGGGTCGATCGACTCGTCGCGCGAGGAGACGGCGAGCTTGGTGCGGCCGCCCACCTCGCGGGCGCAGCCGCGGATCTCCACGATCCCCTGCTGGATCTCGGGGACCTCCAGCTTGAAGAGCGCGGCCACGAAGAGCGGGTCCGCGCGGGAGAGGATGAGGCGCGGGCCCTTGGGCGTCTCCTCCACCTTCTTGAGCACGGCGCGGATCGTCTCCCCCTGGCGGAAGCGCTCGCGGGGGTTCTGCTCCTTCCAGGGGATGATGGAGTCGGCGTCGCGGGCGCGGTTGAGCATCACCACCAGCTTGCCGCGCTCCACCTGCTGCACCTCGCCGGAGAGGAGCTCGCCCACGCGGTGCTCGTACTCGTCGCGAATCTTCTGCCGCTCGCCCTCGCGCACGCGCTGGAGGATGCGCTGCTTGGCGGCCATGACGGCGTTGCGGCCGAACTGGGCGAAGTCGACCGGCACCTCCATGATGTCGCCGACCTCGAAGTCGGGGTCGTCCCAGCGGGCCTCCTCGAGCGAGATCTCGCGCGAGGGGTCCTGCACCTCCTCCACCACCTCGCGGAGGACGGTGATGCCGATCTTCCCCGTGTCCTCGTCGATGTCGATCTCGGCCTCGACGTTGGGGCCGTAGCGCTTGGCGAGGGCGGCGACGATGCCGTCCTTGATCAGGTCGTTGAGCTCGTCGCGAGAGATGGCCTTGTTGGCCGTCATCTCGCGGAAGGCCGCGAGGACCTGTGTCGCGTTGTTCATGTCGGTCTCTCTCCCTCGGGGTCACACGGGACCGGGTCGGGCCGCCCGCTCAGGGGCGGTCCTTCCGGTCCCACCGGTACACCAGGTTCGCCCGCTCCACCTGTGCCAGCGGCACCTCCACCTCCTCGCCGTCCGCCAGCCGGAGCGCCACCCGTCCCTCGCCGCGCGGGCCCAGGAGCACGCCCTCCAGCCGCTTCGCGCGCCCGGCGAGGGGCTCCTTCCCGCGCAGCGCCACCTCCTGCCCGGCGAAGCGCTCCCAGTCGCGCGGGCGCACCAGCGGCCGCTCCACCCCGGGCGAGGAGACCTCCAGCACGTAGCGCTCGGAGAGGTCCTCGCGCGCGTCGAGCCAGGGCTCCAGGGCGCGGCTGACGGCGGTGCAGTCCTCGAGCGAGACGCCGGGCCGGCCGGGGACGGAGTCGGGTCGGTCGAGGTAGACGCGGAGGATCGGGCGGGCGCGGCTGCCGGCCTGCTCCAGCGTCACCAGCTCGAAGCCGAGGGCCTCGACGCGACGCTCCAGCTCGCGCTCCAGCGAGGGTTCCGCCACGCTCTCCCCCTGCGACGCAAAATAAAAAAAGCGGGGCGGACCGCTCCCCACTTCGCCAGGACGGCCCGCCCGAGGGCGCCCGTCGAACGCTGCGATGCAAGAAGTATAGACCTGCGGCGGGCGGTTGGCAACCCGGCGGTTGGCCCCCTCCCCCCGACCCCTTCCCCCAAAAACCCCGGGGGAGGGGGAGCACCTCGGTCGTGCTCCGGCCGCCGGCAGCCCAGCGGTTGAAACCGCGGCAACAACTACACGAAGTCGGCCTTCGCCGACTGCAGGGCGAGTCGTGTGCGTTCCGGCACGCTGTCATTCCGAGCGCCCGGCCACCGCGTCGCCGCCGACCGCACCGATGCACGCAGGGCCGAGGAATCTGGCCGAGGACGGCTGGGAGCCGGGTGCGGAAGCCTCACCGGTGCGGCGGCCGCGAAGAACTATGGTCAGCCGGGTGCGGTCCCGCGATCCGGCAAGCGCCCGTCCAGTTATTTTGCCCACTTCGGCGGCTTCATCCCCGCCTCGCGGTACGCCCGGCGCACCACATCCAGCACTTCGGCCGTTGCGCGCTCCCTAACGTTCTCCGGCACCTCATCGAAGAGCAGCGCAAGCGCAGTAGCAACGGTATCTTCGGAGACGGCGTGAGTCTCCGCACCGTGCCGGACGTACCACTCCCGCAGCTTCCGGACGGTAGCCGGGCGCGGTTCGCTCCCGTTCAGGAACAGTCCGAGGCCGCGGTGCGATAGGCCGATCTGCTCCGCTACCGACCGGAGCGAGGACGCAGCGACCGCGGTGCGGACGCTCTCACGCAGCACGTCGAGCCCGGGCGGGGCGCTCATCGGCTCCCCGCCACCAGGCTTGCGCCCGCGTGGATACAATGGATACTATAGCTGTGGATACACTGGGGAGTTTACCACGGCGCGAAAGGCGGCGCAATGGACACTACGGGACCCAATGAGTGGGAGCGGACAGAAGCTGCTGCCATCTTCGAGGCCCTGCGGTTCACGCTCCGCCGCGAGCTGGCGAACGGTGCAACAGTCGCAAGTCTGTCGAGGGAGATAGGCGTGCCCGCATCCACGCTTCACCGGTTCCTGCGCGGCGGGCTCCTCAGAAGAGGTGCGTGGACAACGGCACGAAGTCCGCCTTCGCGGGCTGCAGGGCTGGCCGAGTGCGCTCCGGCAACGCCGGGAAGATGGCCGTGTGAGCGAGGCCTGCCTTGCCCGTCCCGCCTCGTACGGGTGTCTGCGCCACGCGACGAGGCCGTCTCGCAGTCCGCGCAGGCGGACTTCGTGCTTTTGTTGCCGCGAATTTATTCGCCCGCTGGGAGCTACGCCGGGCTCGACGCGGTCCAGCGGATCCCGAGCACCCCCATCTGCCGTTGGGAGGCGCCGCCGCGGTGGGAGAAGAAGTCCGGGGCTCCGCAGCGGGTGCAGTGGGCGGAGAGGGTGACGTGCCCCGGCT
>DASUNK010000440.1:0-3839 GCA_036277195.1 Longimicrobiaceae bacterium
CTCCGCCGGCCCTGCGCTCAAGCTGTCCGTGCGGGGGTTGCCGCGGCGGCTCCCGTGCACCATCCTTGCGAGGTGGGATTATCCTCTCCGGGATGAAGCAGACGCGAGGCGTGGCATGGGCGCGGGGCACGACCACAACCACCACCACGGGCACGGACACGGGCACGCGCACGGCGCGGCGGCGAGCCGCAACCGGCGGCGGCTGGCGATCACGCTGGCGCTGGCGGCCGTCTACATGGTGGCCGAGCTGGTGGGCGGGCTGCTGGCCAACTCGCTCGCCCTGCTGGCCGACGCGGGGCACATGCTCTCGGACGTGGGGGCGCTGGCGCTCTCGCTCTTCGCGCTCTGGGTGGCGCAGAAGCCCGCCACCCCGCGGCGCACCTACGGCTACTACCGCACCGAGATCCTGGCCGCGCTGCTGAACGCGGCCACCCTCATCGCCATCTCCTTCTACATCTTCGTGGAGGCGTACAAGCGCCTGGTGAGCCCGCAGCCCGTGGTGGGGCCGCTGGTGCTCTGGATCGCCGCGGGCGGGCTGGCGGTGAACCTGGCGGGGATGCTGGTGCTGCACGGCGGGCGTAGCGACAGCCTGAACGTGCGCGGCGCCTGGCTGCACCTGCTCACCGACGCGCTGGGGAGCGTGGGCGCCATCGCGGGCGGCGCGCTGATCTGGGCGTTCGGCTGGTACTGGGCGGACCCGGCCGTGTCCGTGGCCATCGGGGTGCTGGTGATCTACGCCTCGTGGCACCTGCTGCGCGAGAGCGTGGCGGTGCTGCTGGAGGGGACGCCGGCGCACATCGACCTGGAGACGCTGCGCCGGACGATGCTGGAGGTGGAGGGGGTGGAGGCGGTGCACGACCTGCACGTGTGGACCATCACCAGCGGGATGGACGCCATGAGCGGGCACGTGGTGGTGGGGGAGCGAGGGGAGCGGCGCCCCTCGGGCGAGATCCTGGCCGAGCTGCACCAGGTGCTGCACGAGCGCTTCGGGCTGCACCACCTGACCATCCAGATCGAGCCGCGCGAGTTCGAGGAGCTGGGCTGCATCCCCCTCGCCGGCTGCTGAGGCGAATCCCCACCACTACCGAAGAGCCACCGGGAGCGGTATCCTTGCGCTCGGCGCGGGTCCGTTCCGGGCCCGTGCCGATCCAATCGCAAGCGAGGCGGCCCTAGCCGGGCGAATGGAATTCGCGGCTACAAAAACGCGAAGTCCGCCTGCGCGGACTGCACGGCTGGTACGGCTCGCTCCGGTACGCATCCTGTCATTCTGAGCGCCCGGTCACCGCGAAGCCGCCGTTGTGCCGATATGCGCAGGGCCGAAGAATCTAGCCGAGGCATGGCTGGTAGGTGGGTGCGGTAGCCTCACCGGTGCGGCGGCCGCGAAGAAGCACGGTCCAGCCAAGTGCAGTTCACGCTCCGGCGAGCACCAGCCGCGCAGGCCAGATTCCTCGCTCGTTCCTCGCTCGGAATGACAGTCGAATTCTCAGTTGCTCCTTTCGCGGAGTGAAGCATGCTTGGTGCTAGTGGACGACGTGGTCGCAGTGACGAAGAACGACGAGCGCGCGTCTACGCGGCCGATGCCGCGGCGGCGGCAGATCCTGTCTTCATGACCGAAATGGCGGCGGTCGCCCGGGAGTTTGAAGGCGCACTCTCGGATGGACTCCTTCCGTCGATCCGGAGCGCGAAAGTCACAAATGATCTCGCCGCCCGGCGTGGTCATCCCCGATTCACCTTTCGTAAGGAGAGCGCCATGAAGCACAGGCTGGACACGGACGAGCTGGAAGTGGAGTCCTACGAGATCATCGCCCCCGTCGCCCCGCTTTACGAGACGGACACCAACCAGACGTACTACCAGACCTGCATCGTGACGTGCGGCAACTGCACGGTCTCGTGGTGGGCGTGCGATGCGATGTGAGCAACCGTAGGGCAGAACGAAGAAGGAGCAGCGAGGGAATTGAAGCCTCACAGCCCGGAGCCGGCCGCCAGCCGCCGCTCGCGGTCAGCCGCGAACGCGATGCTGGCGCGGATGTCCTCGGGCTCGAGATAGGGGAAGTCCTCCAGGATCTCGGCCTCGGTCATCCCCGACGCCAGGTAGTCCAGCACGTCGTACACGGTGATCCGCATCCCGCGGACGCACGGCTTCCCACCGCGTTTGTCCGGCTCGATGGTGATGCGGTCCCGATAGTCCGCACGCTGTGCTTCCGGCATTCGCCCACCTCCCTTTCCTGGTTGGTCGGGGTTCTACACCTCACGGCAGCGGGAGGCGGTCGCGGATGAGGAGGAGGATGGCCGAGTGCGGCACGATCTGGTACTTGCTGCCGTCGATCTCCACCTCCACCGCGCTGCTCCGCAGGAACACCGCGAAGTCCCCCTTCTCCGCCTGCAGCGGCACGTAGCGGATCCCCGTGCGCGTGCCGCCCGACCACGGCTCGCCGTCCGCCACCGGCTCGGCCGTGGGATACCCCGGGCCCACGTTCACCACGTAGCCCCCCACCACCGGCTCCTTCTCCTGCACCGTCTGCGGCAGGTACAGCCCCGAGGGCGTCTTGGAGCTCTCCTCCTCGGGCTTCACCAGCACCTTGTCGCCGATGACGATCACTTCGCGGCTCATCGTGCTCCCGCTGCTCTCTCTGCTCGAGTCCGAACGGAATCCTCCCCTACGATAACGCCCCCGCCGCCGCGCCGCACGCGCCCGGTGGACCCGGCCTTGCAGCCGTCCTCCCCGGCTTTCGGGCGCCGCGCGCGCGGGCTAAACTGTCGCCCGGGAGCAGTCGAGGCACCGAAACCGAGGAGAGGGTGATGAGCGACAGCTTTGGGGCTCGCACCACGCTGCGCGTGGGGAGCCGCGAATACCAGATATACAGCCTGGGCGCGCTGGCCCGGGAAGGGATGGAGGTGGGCCGCCTGCCGTACTCCCTGCGCATCCTGCTGGAGAACCTGCTGCGCACCGAGGACGGCGTGACGGTGACGCGCGACGACATCGAGGCGCTCGCCCGCTGGGACCCCGCCAGCCCGCCGGACCGGGAGATCGCCTTCACCCCGGCGCGCGTGATCCTGCAGGACTTCACCGGCGTCCCCGCGGTGGTGGACCTGGCCGCCATGCGCGACGCGATGGCCGCCCTGGGCGGCGACCCCTCGCGCATCAACCCGCTGCAGCCGGTGGAGCTGGTGATCGACCACTCCATCCAGGTGGACGCCTTCGGCACGCCGGAGGCCTTCGAGCAGAACGTGGAGCTGGACTACGCCCGCAACCGCGAGCGCTACGCCTTCCTGCGCTGGGGGCAGCAGGCCTTCGCCAACTTCAAGGTGGTGCCCCCCAACACCGGGATCGTGCACCAGGTGAACCTGGAGTACCTCTCGCGCGTGGTCTTCTCCACCGACGAGAGCCCCGCCCCGGCCGCGGACGGCGGGCCGCCGCTGGCCTACCCGGACACCTGCGTGGGCACCGACAGCCACACCCCGATGGTGAACGGGCTGGGCGTGCTGGCCTGGGGGGTGGGCGGCATCGAGGCCGAGGCGGCGATGCTGGGGCAGCCGATCTCCATGCTCATCCCCGAGGTGATCGGCTTCCGCCTCCAGGGCGAGCTGCCGGAGGGCGCCACGGCCACCGACCTGGTGCTCACCGTGACCGAGATGCTGCGCAAGAAGGGGGTGGTGGGGAAGTTCGTGGAGTTCTACGGCCCCGGCGTCGCCTCGCTGGCGCTGGCCGACCGCGCCACCATCGGCAACATGAGCCCGGAGTACGGGGCCACCTGCGCCATCTTCCCGCCGGACCAGGTGACGCTCGACTACCTGCGCTTCACCGGGCGCCCGGAGGAGCGGGTGGCGCTGGTGGAGGC
>DASUNK010000441.1:0-4156 GCA_036277195.1 Longimicrobiaceae bacterium
GGCTGGGGCTCCGAGTCGCCCTGCACCTGCGTGGGCGGGCCCTCGGTGTTCTACGGCGGCGCCTCCTTCCGCTTCCGCGAGGGCGACTTCGCCCCGCCCGCCGAGGTGGTGGGCGACTCCGGGGCTGAATGGCCGGTGGACTACGCGGAGCTGGAGCCGTTCTACACCCAGGCCGAGCGGCTGCTGGGCGTGGCGGGGCAGACCGGCGAAGATCCCACCGAGCCGCCCCGCAGCGCGCCGTATCCGCATCCCCCGGCGCGCCTCTCCGCCACCGCGGCCCGCATGGGCGCGGCGGCGAAGGCGCTGGGGCTGCACCCCTTCCGCATCCCCCTGGCCCTCAACGCGGTGGCCGGCGAGCAGGCGGCGTGCGCGGCGTGCACCACCTGCGACGCCTTCGCCTGCGCCATCGGCGCCAAGAACGACCTGGCCACGCGCCTGATCCCCCGGCTGGTGGCCGCGGGGATGGAGCTGCGCCCGGAGACGGTGGCGCTGCGGCTGGTGGCCGAGGGCGACCGCGTCACCGCGGTGGAGTGCTTCGACAAGCGGCGCGGCGAGCGCATCGTCTTCCACGGCGACGCCTTCGTGCTGGCGGCGGGCGCCATCGCCACCCCGCACCTGCTGCTGGCCTCGGGGCTGGAGCGGCGCAGCCCCGCGGCCGACGCGGTGGGCCGCTACCTGATGCGGCACTGCAACGCGATGACCTACGGTCTCTTCCTCCGCCGTCCCAACCGCGCCAACGAGCACCACAAGCAGCTCGCCCTCACCGACTTCTACTTCGGCGCGCCCGACGACCCGGCGGCACCCGCCGGCAAGCTGGGGAGCCTGCAGCAGGTGATGCCCCCCGCCGCGGGGCTGGTGCTGCACGTGGTGCCGAAGCGCGTGGCCGGTCTCCTGAAGCCGCTGGTGCGGCACCTCCCCGGCGCGGCGGGGCTGGTGACGCGCCACTTCACCGGCCTCCTCGCCATCGCCGAAGACCAGCCGCGCCCCGAGAACGCCGTGCGGCTGGACCCGGCCGAGCGCGACCCCTACGGCGTGCCGCGGGCGGTGGTGGAGCACCACTACACCCCGCGCGACCTGGCCGCCCGCGCCGCCCTTGTCCGCCGCGCCGAGGCCGTGCTCCGCCGCGCCGGGGCGGCGGCGTGCTTCTCGTGGAAGGTGAGCACCTTCTCGCACGCGGTGGGCACGGTGCGCATGGGCCCGGACGAGCGCACCGCGCCGCTCGACGCCGACGGCCGCTTCCGCGGCCTGGAGAACCTGTACGTGACGGACGGCAGCGCCCTCCCCACCTCGGCCGGGGTGAACCCGAGCCTCACCATCGCCGCCAACGCGCTGCGCGTGGGGCGCCGCCTGGCCGGCGTGCCGGCGGAAGCGGCCGCGGCCGCCGCGGGAGGTGCCGCGTGAGCGAGGCGCCGCTGGGGCTGGCGTTCCTGGGATGCGGGCTGGCGGCGCGCATCCACGCCAGGGTGCTGCGGAAGGTGGACCCCGGGGTGCACCGCCTCTACGCCAGCCGCGACCGCACGAAGGCCGAGGAGTGCAGCCGCCGCCTGGGCGGGAGCGGGGCCTTCGGCTCGTACGCCGAGGCCATCGCCGATCCGCGCGTCGGCGCGGTGGTGGTGTGCACTCCGCCGAGCTCGCACCTGGAGCTGACGCTGGCGGCGCTCGCCGCGGGGAAGCACGTGGTGGTGGAGAAGCCGCCCTTCCTGCGGGTGGAGGACTTCGATACCGTCCGCGCCGCCCGCGACGCCGCCGGGCGCCGGGTGCTGGTGGCCGAGAACTACTTCTACAAGCCGCTGCTGGAGACGCTGCGCGGGGTGATCGCCTCGGGCGCCGTCGGCGAGCCGCGGATCGTGGCGGTGAACGCGCTCAAGCACCAGCGCGTCGGCGGCTGGCGGGGCGAGCCCGGGCTGGCCGGGGGCGGCGCGCTCTTCGAGGGCGGCATCCACTGGATCGACTTCATGGCGAACCTGGGGCTGCCGGTGGAGCGGGTGCACGGCTTCCGCCCCGGCGGCGATTCCGGCGTGCCGGACCGGAGCATGGTGGTGGTGTTCGAGTACGCGGGCGGCGCGGTGGGCACGCTCCTCTATTCGTGGGAGATCGGCTCGCCGCTGAAGGGGCTGCGGCTCTCGGCCGTCTACGGCACGGAGGGGACGGTCACCTTCGAGTCCAACGGCTTCTTCGTGGCGGTGCGGGGGAAGAAGAAGCGCTTCGCCCTCCCCCGCCTGACGGACCTCCCCGGCTACGCGGGGATGTGGCGCGACTTCCTCCCCGCCCTGCGCGAGAACCGGGAGCCGCGCTTCGGCTTCGAGGCCGCCCGCCGCGACCTGGAGCTGGTGGAGGCGGTGTACCGCTCGGCGGGATGAAGTGAAAAAGTGCGAAGTGCGAAGTGCGAAGTGCGAAAGCGTCCGATACCCTTCGTTTCACCCAGACTCTGACTTCAGCGTGACGGCTCTCCTGATCGGGCTCCTGGCCGGCGCCCACACCTCGTCGTGGGGGATGTACAAGGACGCCCCCCACGAGGGGTTCACCATCCCCAAGTACCTGCGCAGCATCGTCGTCGCCGGGCTCATCGCCGTGGCGCTGCAGTGGGCCACCGGGCTGGCCCTCGACACCGCCGCCCACGCCGCGGTCTTCTTCGGCATGGTCTACGCCCTGGAGCGCGCCGCCATGGAGCTCTGGAAGGGCTTCATCCGCGAGGAGGACCAGTCGAAGTACTTCATCCCCATGCAGTTCGGCGTGAAGGGGAAGCCGGTGCAGAGCCGCGCCGTGCGCTGGTCGGTGATGGTGGTGCTGGTGGCCGCCCTCTCCGCGCTGGTCTACGGGATCTTCGCCCTGCAGCGCGCCGATCCCGGCATCCCCACCTGGCTGGTGCTCCTCGCCTTCGGCAGCCTGGGCGGGTGGCTCAGCGCCTTCGGCGGGGCGTGGAAGGACGCGCCGGTGGAGGGGTTCGAGACGCTCAAGTTCTTCCGCAGCCCCGCCATCGCCCTCTTCTGGTCGGTGGTGATGGCCCACTTCAGCGACGTGTGGGTCTACGTGGGGCTGGCCGGCATCGGCTACACCGTGGCCACCATCGAGACCTACAAGACCTTTTTCTTCCCCAACAAGCCCCGCGGCAAGTTCGCCGGCAAGCCCGTGCTCTTTCCCGAGATGCTCGAGCGGCGGCGGCGCGTGGTGCTCCCCTACGCCGCCATCTGGGCCGTCGTGCTCACCCTGATCGTGCTCGGCCTGCTGGGGCCGCGGCAGGGGCTGCTCTGACGGGACCGGTCCGTCCACACCGTGCACTTGTGCGGTAGGCGGGGCGGCATTATATAGCCTCCAGGGTCGTTCACTCCGTCCACTTGGTGAACCCTGGAGCGCCCATGGCTGCCATCCCCGGCGATCCGCTGGCCGAGCGCCTGGCCCGCGACGCGAGGCGCGCCCTGGAGGCGCAGGCGGGGATGCACCTGGCCCACCGCTGGATGCTCGTCCCGCTGTCGCTGAGCCTGGCCGTGGCGGCGGGGGCGGCGGCCTCCATCCGCGCGCCCCTGCTGCCGCTGGCCGGGCTGCCGGTGCTCACCGCCGCGCTCACCGCGGCGGCGCAGCGGCTGCTGCGGACGGGGCGCTTCGCCGAGTGGCAGCTGCGCGCCCTCGTCGGCTCGGACGCGCTCACCCTGGCGGCCGTGGCCGCGCTGCTCGGCCCGCACGGGTACCTGGTGGCGCCGCTGGTGGTCGTCGGCGCCACCCAGTCCACCTTCCTCTCCCCCCGGGTGGGGCGCGCCTTCACCCTGCTGGCGCTGGCGGCGTACCCAGCGGCCCGGGTGGCCGGCGCGCCGCCGCAGTGGGCGCCGCTGGCCATCGAGTGGACCCTGCTGGCGGGCCTCTGCACGGTGATGCACCTGTGGCAGGCCGCGCTGGTGCGGCGGCTGCAGCGGGCCCGCGTGGCGCTGGGACGGGTGGAGGACGGCGACCTCACCGTGCGCGTGCACGACCGGCACCTCGACAACGTGGGGCTGCTGGCCGCCTCGCTGGACCGCACGGTCGGCGCCCTGCGCGCGCTGGCGGGCGAGGTGCAGGCGCACGCCCACGCGGTGGCCGCGCTGGCGGGGCAGGGCGCCGCCGCGGCCCGCGAGGTGGAGGCTGCCGCGGGCGAGATCGGCGCGCAGGCGGGCTCCATCGCCGA
>DASUNK010000442.1:0-2192 GCA_036277195.1 Longimicrobiaceae bacterium
CGCTTCGACGACACCAACCCGGAGACGGAGGACGTCCACTACGTGGAGTCCATCATCGACACGGTGCGGTGGCTGGGCTTCGACTGGGGCGAGCACCTCTACTTCGCGGCGGACTACTTCGACGACATGTACGCCTACGCCGAGTTCCTGGTGGAACGGGGGAAGGCGTACGTGGACAGCTCCAGCGAGGAGGAGATCCGCGAGGCGCGGGGCACGGTGACCGAGCCGGGGCGCCCCACCCCCTACCGCGACCGCACGCCCGCGGAGAGCCTGGACCTCTTGCGCCGCATGCGCGCGGGCGAGTTCCGCGACGGCGAGCACGTGCTGCGGGCCCGGATCGACCTGGCCGCGCGCAACATGCTCCTGCGCGACCCGGTGCTCTACCGCATCCGCCACGCGCACCACTACCGCACCGGCGACCGGTGGTGCGTCTACCCGCTCTACGACTACGCCCACCCGATCGAGGACGCCATCGAGGGGATCACCCACTCGCTCTGCACCCTGGAGTTCGACAACAACCGGGCGCTGTACGACTGGGTGGTGGAGGGATGGCAGGACTTCGAGCGCGCCCGCGGCCGCGTGCCCTGCCGCCCGCACCAGTACGAGTTCGCGCGCGGGAACCTGGAGTACACGGTGGTGAGCAAGCGCAAGCTGCTGGAGCTGGTGAAGGGGGGCTACGTGGCGGGATGGGACGACCCGCGCATGCCCACCCTGGCCGGCCTGCGGCGGCGCGGGGTGACCCCCGAGGCCATCCGCTCGTTCTGGGAGCGCGCCGGGATCGCGAAGACGGAGAACCGCATCGAGATCGCCGCGCTGGAGTCGGCCATCCGCGACGACCTCAACCAGCGGGCGCCGCGCGTGCTCTGCGTGCTGCGGCCACTGAAGGTGGTCATCACCAGCTATCCCGAGGGGAAGACCGAGGAGCTGGAGGCGCCGTACTTCCCCCACGACGTGCCGCGCGAGGGGTCGCGCCCCCTCCCCTTCTCGCGCGAGCTGTACATCGACCGCGACGACTTCCACGAGGACCCGCCGCGGGGCTTCTTCCGCCTTTCGCCCGGCGGCGAGGTGCGGCTGCGCTACGCCTACGTCATCCGCTGCGACGAGGTGGTGAAGGACGCGGCCGGCGAGGTGGTGGAGCTGCGCTGCACCCACCATCCCGAGACGCGGGGCGGCACCGCGCCGGAGGGGCGCGCGGTGAAGGGGACCATCCAGTGGGTCTCGGCGGCGCACGCGCTCCCCTGCGAGGTGCGGCTCTACGACCGCCTCTTCTCGGTGCCGGACCCGGAGAGCGGCGAGGGCGACTTCAAGGAGCAGCTGAACCCGGACTCGCTGCTGGTGGTGCGGGACGCGCGCATCGAGCCCTCGGTGCGCGACGACCCGCCCGGGAGCCACTACCAGTTCGAGCGGGTGGGCTACTTCTGCAGCGACCGCGAGGAGTCCACCGCCGGGGCGCTGGTGTTCAACCGCACCGTGGGGCTGCGCGACACCTGGGCGAAGGTGGCGCGGGGAGAGCGGCCGGCGCCCCGCGCGGAGCGGAAGCGCGAAAGCGCGCCGCGCACCCGGACGGCCGCGGACCCGCCGCCGCGCACCCCCGAGCTGGAGGCGCGGCGCAAGCGCTACGTGGCGAGCCTGGGGCTGGCCCCGGAGGAGGCGGACGTGCTGACGCGCGACCTGGCCACCGCCAACCTCTTCGAGGCGGCGCTGGGACGCGGGGGGAGCCCGAAGGGGGTGGCGAACTGGGTGATCCACGAGCTCCCGCGCGAGATCGGCGGGCGCACGCTGGAGAACCTCCCCTTCGGCGGGCGCGAGCTGGGAGAGCTGGTGGCGCTGGTAGAGGACGGCACGCTCAGCAGCAGCGCGGCGCGCGAGGTGCTGGCGGAGATGGTGGAGCGCGGCGGCGAGCCGCGCACGCTGGTGGAGACGCTCGGGCTGCAGCAGGTGAGCGACCCGGCGGTGCTGGCCCCCGCGGTGGACACGGTGATCGCCGCCAACGCCGCCAAGGCCGAGGAGTACCGCGGCGGGCGCACGGGGCTGCTGGGGTTCTTCGTGGGCCAGGTGATGCGGAAGACCGGCGGGAAGGCCAACCCCGAGCGGGTGAGGGAGCTGCTGGAGGAGCGGCTGGGGTAGCGGGCTTCGGCGAGGCCCCCTCCCTGGCTCGCAAGACTCGCCTGTCCCTCCCCCGTTCCGGGGGA
>DASUNK010000443.1:0-4019 GCA_036277195.1 Longimicrobiaceae bacterium
GGCTCGATCGGCGCCACCAGGATGCCGAGCACGTCGAAGCGGGTGACCAGGACGAAGCCCAGCACCGCCGCCAGCGCGACCGCCAGGAGCGACCAGAGCAGGCGCCAGCGCAGCTCCTCGAGGTGGTCGAGGAAGGGCATCTCGGCAGCGGTCCTGGCGGTGGGCGGCTTCATCCCGGAAAGATAACAGGGGCCCGGCGTTTCGCGCAGGCGAGCGCCGGCTTACGCCGCGCCCTCCCCCTCCTCGTCGTCGCCCGGCTCCGCGCCCTCGTCGGCGAAGGGGAGCTCCTCCTGGATGCGGCGCAGCTCGGCGGCGGCGGCGCGCTCGGCCAGGGTGCGCAGCTCGTCGTAGAACTCGGTGGGGTCCTGGAAGTTGCGGTACACCGAGGCGAAGCGCACGTAGGCGATGTGGTCGAGCACCTTGAGCCGCTCCATCACCATCTCGCCCAGCTCGCCGCTGGCCACCTCGCCGTTCTCGCGGTGGTCGAGCTCGCGCTCGATGTCCTCCACCAGCGTCTCCACCTCGGCCAGCGTCACCGGGCGCTTGGCGCAGGCCACCTCGATGGAGCGCAGCAGCTTGCGCCGCTCGTACGGCTCCACCTCGCCGTCGCGCTTGAACACCTGGAGCGGGCGCTCCTCGATGTACTCGTAGGTGGTGAAGCGCCGCTCGCAGCGCAGGCACTCGCGCCGGCGGCGCACGGCGCGCCCCTCGCGGCTGGTGCGCGAGTCGACCACCCGGTCGTCGGTGTGGTGGCAGTAGGGGCAGCGCACGGGCCGGGTCCCTACGCCCTCACCCGCGCCCCAGCCGGGTCAGCTCGCGCTGCGCCTCGGCGGCCTCGGGGGCGCGCGGGTAGGCGCGGGTGAGCTGCTGGAAGCGGGCGCGCGCCTCGGTGCGGTTGTCGCGCCCCAGCTCCAGCCGCCCCATGCGCAGCAGCGCCGCGGGCGCCCGCGCCGAGGAGGGGTAGCGCTCCACCACCCGCTCGAAGGCGGCCAGGGCGTTGTCGGTGTCGCGCCCCTGCGCGTAGGCCTCGCCCACGTTGAACTGGGCGTCGGCGGCCAGGCGGTGCTGGGGGTTGGCGCGCAGGAACTCCTCGAAGCCGGCGCGCGCGGTGCCCAGCGAGCCGCGGCGCAGCGCCGCCAGCGAGGCGTCGTACAGCTCCTGCGCCTCGGCGGGGTCGCCGGACGTGGTGGGAGAGGACGTACCTCCTGCCGAGTCGCGCGCCTCGGCGGCGCGGCGGGCGTCGTCGCGGGCGCGGTCGTCGATCTGGCGGCGGAGCTGGGCCAGCTGCTGCTGCCCCTGCCCGGTGAGCTCCTGGATCTGCACCAGCTGCCGCTCGATCTGGGTCAGCCGGCTGTTGAGGTCGCCGCGCAGGCGGACGTTCTGGTCGGCGAGCGAGTCGAGCAGTGCCTCGGTGCGGCGCAGCACCTGGTCGATCTGGCGCTGCTGCTCCACCCGGCCGGCCTGCAGCTCGGTGCGCAGCTCCTCCACGTCCTGCTTGGTGGCCAGGCACCCGGCCAGGAGCACGGGGAGGACGACGACGCCGCGGCGGAAGGCCCTCATGGGCGCAGCTCCTGGGGAACGTTGACGATCTCGCCGCCGACGACCGCGAACTCGGCGCGGCGGTTGCGCGACCAGGCGTCCTCGCCCTCGCCCTCCAGCAGGGGGCGCTCCTTCCCGTAGCTGATGGTGACGAAGCGCCCCGGGTCCACCCCGTAGTCGGCCAGGTAGGCGCGCACCGCCTCGGCGCGGCGCTGGCCGAGCGCCAGGTTGTACTCGGTGGAGCCGCGCTGGTCGGCGTGCCCCTCGATGCGCAGGCGCAGCCCCGGGTTGGCGCGGAGGATGGCGGCCTTGAGCTGCAGGCGCTGCTCGGCCTCGGGGGTGATGGCGTCGCTGTCGTAGTCGAAGAAGACGATCTCGGTGAGCACCTCGCGCACCGGGGCGGTGGCGGCCTCGCGGTCGCGGCGCTCGCGGTCGAGCCGCCCCTGCTCGGCCAGGCGCTCGCGCTCCTGGCGCTGTTGCTCGGCGAGCTGGATGGAGTCCGCGCGGGCCTGGCCGCCGCCGTCGGTGGTCAGGGTGGAGTCCTGCGGCCCGGGTGTGCCCGGCGCAGGGCGCTTCCGGCACCCCACCATCACCAGGGGGAGGAGGGCGAGCACGACCACGTGGCGGAGCTTCATGTCGGATGGTCTCCTGGGTGCGAAGTGCGACGTGCGAAGTGCGAAGTGCGACCTGCCCCGCGACAATCTGCTCAGCGGCCGGCCGCGGCGGAAGCCGGGGCCCGCGCCAGCGGGGGCGACCAGTCGGGGAGCCCGTAGCCGCGCCCCCGCTGCAGCGCCCGCACCGTGCCGCTCACCGTGTCCAGCACGAAGAGGCCGCCGCCGTCGCGGTCCGGCGAGGCGAATACCAGATGCCGCCCGTCGGGCGCCCAGCTCGGGTCCTCGTTGCGCCCGCGGTCGGTCAGCAGCTTCCCGCCGCCGCCGCCCGCGTCCACCATCACCACCTGGTGCACCCCGTTCACCCGCGAGTGGTAGGCGATCCGCCCCCCCGTGGGCGACCAGTCCGGCGAGGTGCTGTAGCCGCGCCGCCCGTACGCGAAGTCCGACACCAGCCGCGGCTCGCCCCCGCCCAGCTCCATCACGTAGATCTGCGGCTCCCCCAGCCGGTCCGAGACGAAGGCGATGCGCCGCCCGTCCGGCGCGAAGCTGGGCGAGAGCGAGGCGGAGCGCCGCCCCTGCGTCTGCTGCCGCAGCCCGCCGGGCCCGAGCGTGGCCAGCTCCGTCCCCCCCGCCACGGTGGTGGCGAAGGCCACGGTGCGCCCGTCCGGCGAGTAGGCGGGGGTGATGTTGAGCCCCGCGCGGTCGGAGAGGAGCCGGTCCGCCCCCGTGCCCAGGTCGCGCTCGTAGAGGAAGGGCGCCCCGCTGCGGAAGGAGGTGTAGGCCAGCCGCGCGCCGTCGGGCGACCAGGCGGGCGAGAGGGCGATGGAGCCGTCGGTGGTCACCCGGGTGAGGTTCTCGCCGTCCGAGTCCACCACATAGATGTCCTTGGCGCCGCGCCCCTGCAGCACGAAGGCGATGCGCGAGGCGGCCATCCCCGGCTCGCCGGTGGCCCAGCGCACCACCGCGTCGGAGGCGGCGTGCACGGCCATGCGGAAGCCGCGCGCCGTCTGCCCGGGGAGGTCGAAGCTCCCGGAGCCCTTCACCTGCCCGTAGACGGCGTCGTGCAGGGTGAGGCGGAGCGCGTAGCCGCCCGCGCGGGGGGAGATGCTCCCCTCCAGCACCCAGTCGGCCCCGCGCTCGCGCCAGAGGGCGGCGTTCACCGGGTCGCCGGGGTTGGCGCCGGCGGCGTCCTTCAGCTCGAAGCGGTCGCTGTACTCCAGGTCGCGCCGGACGATGGCGCGCACGGCGGTGGCCGCGCCCTCGGCCCCGGCGGCGCCGGAGAAGGGGAGCACCACGAAGCCGGGCTCGTACTGGGGCTCGTAGGTGAGCCGCAGCCGCACGCCGATGGTGTCCTGCGCAGGGAGGTGGAGGACGGCGCCGAGGACGCCGAGGACCGCCAGGAGAGTGCCGCGCCCGAGGAACGCCAGGTCTCGCATCCCGTTCACATCTGGGGGGTGATGTCCACGCACACCGGCAGCGTCTCGGCGCCGAAGGCGGCCGGGAGCGCGCCGAAGGCCTTGCGCAGCCCCGCCTGCTCCACCGCCTCCTGCACCGCCAGCCGGAAGGTGAAGGTGCCGCGGACGTTCTGCACGGTGATGCGGTCCACGGCGCCGTCGGCCAGGATGCGGAAGCAGGCCTCGGCGGTGCCGGCCTGGTTGGGCGGGCGGCGGAAGTAGCGCCGCACCTGCCGGACGATGTTCTCGCAGTACCCGGCGCTCGGGCACTCCATCCCCGCGCTGCGGATGGTGAGCCCCTCGCCGCCGGGCGAGTCCGGCTGCGGGTTGGCCCCGGTGGCGGGGCGCCCCTCGCCGGTGCCGCGGCTGGCCGTGCGGGCCGAGTCGCGCCGCGCCGGAGGCCGGCTCGCCT
>DASUNK010000444.1:0-2252 GCA_036277195.1 Longimicrobiaceae bacterium
CTCCAGCGTCACCGTCACCGGCTCGGCGCGGCGCGCGGCCTCGCCGCGGGCCTCCGCCCAGGCGGCCATCAGCGCGCGCGAGGCGGCGCCCACCCCGCGCTCGCCGGGGTTGCGGAAGGCGGGGACGGCCACGGCGGCGCCCAGCCCCAGGAAGGTCAGCACCACCAGCAGCTCGATCACGGTGAAGCCGCGGCGACCCCCGCCCATCGCCCTACCCCACCGCCGGCCCGGACCGGCGGGGGTCCGCCGGCGCCAGGTACGACTGGGCCCCGTCCGGCTGCGGCTGGGGCTGGGGCTGCGGCGGCCGCGGGGGCGCGCCCCGCCGCGGCTGCGCCGTCGGGAGCGGCGCGCCCAGCGTGTCCACCCGCTCGCGCCAGTAGAGCGGGATCGAGTCGGGGAGCGCCGCGTCCAGCCGCGGGGCGCCCTCGCGCACCCGCCGCGTGGCCTCGTCCACCTCCTGGTCCGTGTACAGCACGTGGGGGATCAGGAAGACGAACAGCTCGGTCGTGGCCGTGTTGCGCGAGGTGGAGCGGAACAGGTTGCCGATGATCGGGATGTCCTTCAGCAGCGGGATCCCGCTGTTGGCCGTGCTCCGCGTCTGGTCGATCAGCCCGCCGATCACCACCGTGTGCCCGTCCTTCACCAGCAGCCGCGTCTCGGCCTCGCGCGTGCTCACCACCGGCGCGCCGAACTGCGTCTCGCCCGTGGCGCTGTTCACCTCCTGGAGGATGCTCAGCGTCACGTAGCCGTCGGGGTTGATGGTGGGGCGGATGGTGAGCTGCGTCCCCACGTCGCGGTACTGCACCACCTGGTCGCGCGCGGCGTTCTCGGTGGGGAGGGCGCGCGAGATCTGGATGAAGGGGCGCTGGTCGCCCACCAGGATGCGCGCCTCCTCGTTGTTCTGCGCCAGCAGCACGGGACGCGAGAGGATGAACGCCTGCCCGGAGCTGGAGAGCGCCGAGAGCACCACGTCCACCTGCACGTTCCCCAGCCGGGTGACCTGCAGCACCAGCCCGCCGGCGGTCGTCCCCGCCAGGCTCCCCTCGACGGTGGCGTCGGAGCCCTGCACCCGCTGCTCGGGGAGGGTGGCGCCGATCCCTACGCTCAGCTGGCGGTTGCGCCGCACCTCGGCGATCACCACCTCGATCAGCACCTGCAGGGGGCGGGTGTCGAGGAGGTTGATGGCCGCGGCGATCGTCTGGTAGTCGGCGGCGGTGGCGCGGATGACCAGCGAGTTGGTGCGCGGGTCCGGGACGATGTGCACGCTCCCCGCGACCTCGGCGCGCAGCCCGCGCGGCTGCCCGGGGGCCACCGGCTGCTGCGGGTTCAGGTCCAGCCGCTGGTCGCGCAGGTCGTCGGAGAGGGCGCGCATCTGGTTGTCGCCCGGGCCCGCGGGGTCGCCGATGCCGAAGAGCGCGCCGATGGTGCGGGCGATGTCCTCGGCCGGGGCGTGGCGCAGCGGGTAGATGAAGATCTGCTGCGCGCCGCCCTGCCCGAGCGCGCCCACGCCGGTCTGCGCGCCGCGCACCGCGGCGGGGTCGGCGCCCTCGTTCGGGTTCACCACCCGGAAGAGCCCGCCCTCGCCCGCCACCAGCTCCAGCCCGTTGGCGCGGAGGATGTTCTCCAGGTAGACGCGCACCATCGACACCGGCACGGGCTGCGGGGTGCGCAGGTTCACCACCCCGTTGGGGAGGGTGCCGTAGATGACGTTCATCCCGGCGGCCTCGGCCAGGGCGGGGATGGCCAGGCGCAGCTCGGTCCCCACGAAGTCGATGCGGACGGCGCCGTTCACCCGCTCGACCCCCGGCGTCTGCTGGGCGGCCGCGGGGACGGCGAGGAAGAGCGCGGCCGCCAGCAGCAGCGCGCGGGGAACCGCCGTCACCGTCCGCCTCACTGGGTACCTCCCGTCGGGTTGTCCATCTGCAGCACCAGCGTCGTGTCAGGGCCCACCAGGGTGGCCGTGGCCGGACCCACCCGGGTGAGCCGGAAGCCCTCGAACTCCTGCCCCACCCGCACCACCCGCCCCTCGCCGGCCTGCCCGGCCAGCGCCGCCAGCCCGCCGCCGGGCATCACCACCGTCCCCAGCAGGCGGAAGAGGTAGACGGGCGCCGGCGCTTCCATCGCGACCGGGGCCGGCGTCTCGGGGAGGGTCACCGCCTCGCCCGGCATGCGGTAGCGCCCGGGGGGACGCTTGCGGTCCGCGCGGAAGGGGTCGCGCGCCACGGCGGCCAGCACGGCCGCGTCCGAGCGCC
>DASUNK010000445.1:0-2223 GCA_036277195.1 Longimicrobiaceae bacterium
CGCCATCGGCGTGCGCGAGGAGGGCGGCACCGTCACCGCCGTGCGCGACTCCACCGGCACCCCCGTGGCGCTGGAGGCCGGCGCGCGGCTCGCCGGCGTGGTCACCGACAGCACCACCGGCCGCCCCCTGGCCGGCGCCCAGGTCTACCTGGTGAACACGCCGCACTTCGCCGTCACCGACGCGGGCGGCGCCTACGCCATCGAGGGGCTCCCCGACGGGCGCTACGCCCTGAGCTTCGCCAGCCCGCGGCTCGACTCGCTGCGTTGGGTCCCCGAGCCCGACACGGTCGAGGTGGCCCGGAGCGCCCCCACCGTCCGCGACCTGGCCATCCCGCCGCTGGCGCGGGTGCTCACCGCCGCCTGCGCCGCCGACAGCGCGGCCCCGGCCGGCTCGGCCCGGCTGGCCGGCTTCGTGGCCACGGACTCCGCCGCGCAGCCCCTCCCCGGCGCCGAGGTGGTGCTGGAGTGGACCGGGGAGGGCGGCGCCCGCCGCACCCTCTCGGCCGAGGCCGACTTCCGCGGCGTCTACCGCTTCTGCGCCGCGCCGCCGGGGGTGCCGCTCACGCTGAAGGTGGCCGCGGCGGGCGCCGCGGGGTCCGTCTCCGACCTGCGCCTGGAGGCGGGCCGGCCCGCGCAGCAGGACCTGGCGGTGCCGCGGCGGGTGGCGCGCGCATCCGCGTACACCGATGCCGCCGACGGCAAGACGCACGTCCTGCTGAAGGTGGTCGACGCCGAGACGCGCCGCCCCCTCTCCGGCGCCGTGGTGCGGCTGGGGTCGAGCGCCGGCCGCCGCACCGACAGCGAGGGGAACCTGACGCTGGTGAACGTGCGACTGGGCACCTACACCGTCACCGTGAGCCACGCCGACCGCGGCGACCGCACGGTGGAGGTCGACATCGACCGGGTGGGCGGGGTGCAGCTGGAGCTGCGGGTGCCGCCGGGGCAGGCGGTGGCGCTGGCGCCGATCGTCGCCACCTCGCGCCCCATGCCGCGCGAGCTGGCGCAGGCGCTGGAGGAGCGGCGGCGCTCCGGAGCGCGGCGCTTCATCGTCACCCGCGACATGATGGACCGCATCGCCACCGGCGCCCCGCACGTGGAGACGGTGCTGCGGGCGCACGTCCCGGGGATCCACGTGGAGGAGGTCTACTATCCCGGGACCAAGATCCTCTGGTTCATCCGCATCTACTACCGCCGCAAGCGGGTGGACGTGTACGTGGACGGGCGCCGTGCCAGCGGCGAGGAGGTGGCGCGCCTCTCGCCCCACGTCGTCCAGTGGATGGAGTTCCTCCCCTCGCAACTGGCCAACAGCCGGGGCTACTTCAACAACCTGGGGGGCGAGGCCATCCTCCTCCTCTACATCATGACCCCGCCGCCCAGCGTGGACTGACGCCCGCTTTGCGTGGCGGGGGTTCGTCCCGCTGCCGTTCTGACCCGCGGGCGTTATCTTGGAGTCCGTATCCATCCACCCTGAAGACGACCCGTCACGGAGATCCCGAGAGATGCGCACGCTGATCGCTACCCTGGCCCTGGTGGCCGCGGCGGCCCCGCTGGCCGCCCAGCACAACCACGGGCACGCCGGCGCCCCCGACCCCCGCGGCGGCCTCCCCGCCGGCTGGCACGTCCGCCTCGACCGCGCCGACGCCTCGCTGGCGGGCGTGAGCTTCGCGCCCATGGGCGGCGGCTTCCACGCCACCACCGGCCCGGCGGTGATCCTCTGGCGCGCCGCGGACACCGGCACGGGCGAGTACCGCGCCACCGCCACCTTCGCGCAGACCCGGGCGCCCGCGCACCCCGAGGCGTACGGGCTGTTCATCGGCGGCAAGGAGCTGGAGACGGCGCAGCAGGACTACATGTACTTCCTGGTGCGCGGCGACGGGAAGTACCTGATCAAGCACCGCGCGGGCGACGCCGAGACCCACACCATCGTGGACTGGACGGAGCACGCCGCGGTGAACAAGCAGGACGCGCAGGGTCGGGCCAGCAACACGCTGACGGTGGAGGCGGGGGAGTTCGGGGTGCGCTTCCTGGCGAACGGCACGCAGGTGGCGGAGTTCCTGCGGCGCGACGTGCCCTACCTGAGCACGGACGGCATCGTGGGGCTGCGGGTGAACCACAACCTGGACGTGCACGTCTCCGGCTTCGCCGTCGAGAAGCGGTAGAGGGGGAGGCCCCCACCCGGGCTCGCTTTACTCGCCCACCCTCCCCCAATAATGGGGGAGGGTT
>DASUNK010000446.1:0-3992 GCA_036277195.1 Longimicrobiaceae bacterium
CGGCGCGGACCTGCGCCCGCTGGCCGAGCGGCTGGAGGTGGAGCGGGAGTGGAAGCGCTCCGGGTTCTCCATCAAGGCGTGGCCCGTCGCCATCCCGGCGGAGGGGGTGGTCCGGGTGAACTTCAGCAGCAACGTGTCGCACGTGAAGCCGCCGGTGGGCGAGGCGGTGCGCCTGCTCGCCGCCCGCTCGCGCGGGGAGCCGAAGGACTACCTGATGGTGGACCTCACGGCGGTGTACGCCATCCCCGCGCACGACCGCGAGCGCAGCCTGCGCGCGCTCCTCCACAGCGGCCACTACCTGCTGGCGCTGCAACTGGCCCGCGACCTGTACGGGATAAAGGACGAGAAGGCGAAGGAGATCCTCGCCAGGCTGGAGGCACCCGTCCCGGCCGCCGTGACGCAGCCGTCGTAGGGGCGTCACGTTCGGTGCGGGTCGGACGTTTTTCGCGACGGGAATCGAGAACGCACGTCCTTCCATCCCGGAGAGCCTCGATGAAACGCTCGCTCCTGGCCTGCCTCGCCGCCCTGGCGGCCGCCGCCTGCACCCCGGGGGCCGACGACGGCCCCAGCTTCACCACCAACGACGACCCGTCCTCGGTGATCTTCCTGGCCCAGGACGCGGACCCGAACGCCTGGATGGACGCCCTCTTCCGGGGCCAGATCGTCCGCGACGAGCAGGGGTGCCTGCGCCTGGAGACGGGAGCCACCGCGGTCTGGCCGGCCGGCTACACGCTGGAAGCCCGCGACGACGGGCTCTACGTCAGGGACACGCAGGGCGGCGTGGTGGGGCGCGTCGGCGACCAGTTCCACCTCGGCGGCGGCTGGGTGGATTCGCTGGAATGGGTGGAGCACCTCTCCGCCGAGAAGCGTGCGCTGGCGGAGGCGCGCTGCCCCGGACAGTTCTTCGTGGCGGCGCCGTAACGCCGCCGGATGACAACCGTGGCGGCCACCCTCTCCCGAGGTGGCCGCTCGCTTTTCGGGGGGAGAAACGAAATCGTTGACGCGCCCACCGGTGCCTGCTAGGATTCCAGCAGCCTGCTAGATTTCCAGCACACACCCACGGTGGAGGTGCGGATGCGGATGCGAAAGCTGGCCCTGGGCGCGTTCCTGCTGGCCGCCGGTCCGACCGCCGCCGCGGCGCAGACGACGCTGGCCATCCGCCAGGTGGCGGTGGTGGACGTCACCGGCGGGCCGACGCGCGCCGGCCAGACGGTGCTCGTCTCCGGTAACCGCATCGTGGCGGTCGGCCCCGCCGCCGAGGTCCGCGTCCCCGCCGGGGCGCGGGTGGTGGACGCCTCCGGGAAGTACCTCATTCCCGGCCTTTGGGACGCGCACACGCACCTGACCTTCGTCGGCCGCGGCGTGCTGGGGCTGAGCCTGGCCAACGGCGTCACCGGCGTGCGCGACATGGGGGCGCGGCACTTCGCCACCGCGAAGGCGTGGCGCGACAGCATCGCCGCGGGGCTCCTCCTCGGCCCCCGGATGACGATCGCCAGCCCGGTGGTGGAGCGGCCCGAATGGCTGGCGGCGGTGCGCCGCTGGCTGCAGGAGGCGGGCGCGTCCGACCAGGACCTGCGCGAGCGCTTCGGCCCGACCTCGCCCGAGGAGGCGACCCGCTGGGTGGACTCGGTGGCCGCGCTCGGCGCCGACCACGTCAAGATCCGCAACTGGTCCCGCAACGCCGCCATCACCCAGGCCATCCTCGACCGGGCGCGCCACCACGGGCTCCCGGTGGTCGGCCACGCGGGCCCGGCCGCCTTCCTGCCGCGCATGGCCAGCATCGAGCACAGCTTCTTCCCGATCCTGGAGCTCTCCGGCGCGGGGCGCGACTCGCTCTTCCGGGGGATCGCCGCCGGGGGCGCGGTGGTGGTCCCCACGCTGGCGACCTGGCCCAACCGGCTGCAGCCGGCAGACTCGATCCTCGCCCTGCTCGACCCCGCGCGGACGCCCACCTTCCGCTACCTGCCGGCGGAGATGCTGGAGGAATGGCGCAAGGAGCTGAAGGTGCGCGAGAACGAGACGCCCTACGACTACCCGGCCGCGCACCGTGCGGCGCTGCGCGACCTGCGCGAGATGCGGGCGCTGGGGATCCCCGTCCTCCCGGCCACGGACGCCCCGAGCATGCTCCTGGTGTCGGGCTTTTCGCTGCACGACGAGCTGGCGCTGTTCGTGAGCGACGTGGGGATGACGCCGGTGGAGGCGCTCCGCTCCGCCACCCTGGCGCCCGCGCGCTTCCTGGGGATGGCGGACTCGCTGGGGACGGTGGAGCCCGGGAAGCTGGCCGACCTGGTGCTCCTGGACGCCGACCCCCTGGCCGACATCCGCAACACGCGGCGCGTATGGGCGGTGGTCGCCAACGGCCGCTGGCTGGACCGCCCGGCGCTGGACCGGCTCCTCGCCACCGCCGAGGGCGGCCGCTAGCCGGGGCGCCGCACCCCCTCCCCCGCGTCGTGGAAGGGAGGGAGCGATACGGGGAGCCGGCCGGTGATCGGCGCGAGGCCGGCGAGCGCGCGGGCGGCGGCGCGCTGGCTGGCCTCGCTCCCGCTCCAGGCCAGTAGGTACGCCGGCACCGAGGGGAAGCCCGCCAGCAGGTAGGGGCTGCCGAAGGAGACCGCCACCACCGGGCGACCCGCCGCGGCCAGCCCCTCCACGAAGGCCGCGAACCCGCCCGCCAGCCCCAGCGCCCGGTACTGGTGCGGCGCCACGAAGGCCGAGGCCACCACCAGCTCCGCCTCCGCCGCCCGCGCGCGCAGCCGCGCGAACTCGGCGGCGCCGGTGCGGGCGCTCACCCGCGCGTGCTCCACCCGCCACCCGGCCGCCGTCAGCTCGGCCGTGAACGCGCCCCCCGCCTCGCCGTAGCTCACGTGCAGCACCCGCCCCGCCGGGCGCGTCCGGGGGACCAGCCCGGTGCGGTCGCGCGCCAGGGTGATGGAGGCCGCGGCCACCCGCCGCGCCTCGGCCGCGTGCGCCGGCACTCCCACCCGCGCCGCGAGCGAATCCCCCGCCACCGCGGCGCCCCGGTGGATGCCGGCGCGCGCCTTGGCCTCCAGCACGCGGCGCACCGCCTGGTCCAGCCGCGCGGGGGCGAGCCGCCCCGAGCGCACCGCCTCGGCCACGCTGTCGATCACCTCCGGGTGACCCGGCGGCTGGAGCAGGAGGTCCGCCCCCGCCTGCAGCGCGCGCACGCTGGCCGCGGGGACGGGGTAGCGCCCGGTGATCGCCCCCATGTTGAGCGCGTCGGTGATCACCAGCCCCTCGAAGCGCAGCCGCTCGCGCAGCAGCCCGCCGATGACGCGCGGCGAGAGCGACGCCGGCCCCGCGCCCGGCCCCTCGATCCCCAGCACGGCCAGGTGCCCCACCAGCATCCCCTCGATCCCCGCGTCCACGGCGGCGCGGAAGGGGACCAGCTCGGTGGTGGCGAGCCGCGCCGAGTCGCCGCGCACCGTGGCGAGGCCCACGTGCGAGTCCACCCGCGTGTCGCCGTGCCCGGGGAAGTGCTTTCCCGCCGCCAGCAGGCCGCCCTCGCGCGCCCCGGCGATCCAGGCGGCCGCCAGCCGGCCCACCCGCGCCGGGTCCTCGCCGAAGGAGCGGACGTTGATGATCGGGTTGTCGGGATTGGAGTTGAGGTCCAGCACCGGCCCCAGGGTCAGGTGGATCCCCACCGCCCGCGCCTCGGCGGCGGTCACCCGCCCCGCCTGGCGGGCGAGCGCCTCGCTGCCGGCGGCGCCGAAGGCCATGGCGGGCGGGAAGTCGGTGCCGCCGGGGCGGAGGCGCATCCCGGGCCCCGTCTCCAGGTCCGAGACCACCAGCAGCGGCACCCGGGCGCGGGCCTGCGCGGCGTTCAGCTTGGCGAGCAGCACGCGCGGGGCGCCGGTGGAGACGATGAGGCCGCCCACCTGGTCGCGTTCCACCCACTGGAGCATCCGCTGCCACTCCTCCGGGTTCTCGGAGGCGGACTGGCCGGAGATCCAGGGGAGGACCACCTGCGCCGC
>DASUNK010000447.1:0-3373 GCA_036277195.1 Longimicrobiaceae bacterium
GTCGGTGGCCGCCACCAGCGCCGCCGCGATGGCGGGGGAGGCGCCGCCGGCCTGGAAGGCGGCCGCGGCGCGGGCCCGCTCGCCGGGCCAGCCCTGCACGAAGCGGCGCACCAGCGCCTCCTCGGCCTCGTGCAGCGCCACCTCCGCGCCGGACCAGTCGCGCACCGCCTCGGCCAGCCCGCAGTGGTCCAGGTGCAGGTGGGTGAGCACCACCCGCCGCAGCGAGGCGGGGGTGACGCCGAGCAGGTCGGCGCCGCGGCGGAGGGCGCCGCGGGCGCCGGGGGTGTCCATCCCGGTGTCGACCAGGGTGTGCCCGTCCTCGCCCTCCCGCAGCCACGCCGCCACCTCGTGCGGCGGGACCGGCAGCGGCACGGAGACGCGGTGCACCCCCGGCGCCACCTCCACCGGCGCGGCGGCGGCGGCCACCCTACGAGTCCCGCCCGAAGAACTTCTCGCCGCTCGCGGCGCGCTCCGCCAGCAGCGGCGCCGGCGCGAAGCGCGGGCCGTGCTCGCGCTCCAGCGCGCGCAGCCGCTCCACCACGCTGCGCGCGCCCGTCTGGTCCACGTACCAGAAGGGCCCGCCGCGGAAGGGCGGGAAGCCGATCCCCATCACCGCCCCCACGTCGCCGTCGCGGGGGGTGCGCAGCACTCCCTCCTCCAGCGTGCGCACCGCCTCGTTCACCATCACCAGCGCCAGCCGGTCCTGGATCTCCTCGCGCGGCAGCGGCTTCGGCGCGGGGCTGCCGATCAGCGCGTACACGCTCTCGTCCGGCCCGCCCTTCTTCCCTTTCTCGTAGGTGAAGAAGCCCTTCCCGTTCTTCCGCCCCTGCCGCCCATCGCCCACCAGCTTCTCGATCACCGTGCTGGGCGTCATCCGCTGGCTGAACGCCGCGGCCATGATCTTCCCCGCGTGGAAGGCCACGTCCAGCCCCACCTCGTCGTAGAGGGTGATCGGCCCCACCGGGAAGCCCCACGCGGTCATGGCGCGGTCGATCTCCTCGATCCGCACCCCCTCCTCCAGCAGCAGCGCCGCCTCGGCCATGTAGGGGGTGAGGATGCGGTTGGCGTAGAAGCCCGGGCCGTCGTTGACGATGATCGGCGTCTTCCCCAGCCGCTTGCCGAAGGCGTGCGCCGTGGCGGTGGCCCGCGGGTCGGTGCCGGGGTGCACGATGATCTCCAGCAGCGGCATCTTGTCCACGGGGGAGAAGAAGTGCACCCCCACCACCTGCTCCGGCCGGGCGGCGGCCTCGGCCAGCTCCGCGATCGGGATGGTGGAGGTGTTGGAGCCCAGCACCGTCTCCGGCCCGATCACCGCCTCGATCTCGCGGATGACGCGGTGCTTGAGCCCGATCTCCTCGAACACGGCCTCCACCACCAGGTCCGCGGCGTGGAAGCCGGTGTACTCGGTGGTGGCCTCCACCCGGTCGGTGAGGGCGGTGAGCTCGAAGGAGCGCGCCTTCCGCCGCTTCGCCCGCTGCACCAGGGTGTCGCGCGCCGTCTTCAGCCCCTTGGCCGCCGCCTCGGGCTTCACGTCCTTGAGGCGGACGCCGATCCCGCTCTCCGCCGCGGCCGCGGCGATCCCCGCGCCCATGAACCCGGCTCCGACCACGGCCACCCGGTCCACCGGGGCGGGCCTGGCGCCGCCCAGGCCGGGGTCGTTCTTCGCCTCGGTGGAGGTGAAGAAGAGGTGCACCAGGCTGCGCGCCTCGGGGGTCACCGCCAGCTCGCCGAAGGCGCGCGCCTCCAGCGCCAGCCCCTCGCGCACCGGGCGGTCGAGCCCGCGGGCCACCACCTCCAGCAGCCGCAGCGGGGCCGGGTAGAGGCCGTGCGTCTTGGCCATCACCCCCTCGCGCGCCTTGCGGAAGATGAAGCCGCGCAGCCCGGGGAGGTTCTCCAGCGCGTGCGGCGAGCCGCGGCGGCGGGCCAGCCGCGGCTTCTTCCGCCCGGCCAGCAGCTCGTTGGCGGTGCGGCGCGCCACCTCCAGCAGGATCGGGGCGGGGACCACCTCGTCCACGATGCCGGCGCTCTTCGCGCGGCGCGCGTCGAGCTGCTTGCCGGTGAGCATCAGGTCGAGCGCGGCGCGCAGCCCCACCAGCCGGGGGAGGCGCTGCGTCCCCCCCGCCCCGGGGATGATCCCCAGGTTCACCTCGGGGAGTCCCAGCCTGGTCTGCTTCGAGTCGCTGGCGATGCGGTAGGTGCAGGCGAGCGCCACCTCCAGCCCGCCGCCCAGCGCCACGCCGTCGATGGCGGCGATCACGGGGATCTCCAGCCGCTCCAGCCGGTCGAGGAGCGCCTGCCCGGTGCGGCTCACCCGCTCCGCGTCCTCGGCCGTGCGGAAGCGCTCGAACTCCTCGATGTCGGCCCCGGCGATCCAGCTCCCCTTCTTCCCGGAGACGATGATGGCGGCGCGCACCCCGCCCTCGCCCTCCTCCAGCCGCCCGATGATCTCCTCCATGGTGGCGACCAGCGCCGAGGAGATGACGTTCACCGGCTTCCCCGGCTGGTCGAGGCGGACGATGCCGATGCCGTCCTCCACCTCGAGGGTGGCGGGGGCCCGGGTCTCCGCCGGCGCTTCGGTCATGGTGGCCATGGTTGGTCCTTTCGAGTCACGCCGCCGTCAGCCCGCCGTCCACCGCCAGCACCTGGCCGGTGACGTACGCCGCCGCCGGGGAGAGGAGGAAGAGGGCGGCCCCCATCAGCTCGTCGTCGCCCCCCGTGCGCCCCAGGGGGATGGAATCGGTGATGTACGCCTCGGAGCGCTGGATCACCACCTCGGACATCCTGGTCACGAAGAAGCCGGGGGCGAGGGCGTTCACCCGGATGCCGTGGCGCGCCCACTTCACCGCCAGGTCGCGGGTGAGCGCCACCACCGCGCCCTTGGAGGCGGCGTAGCCGGCCGCGTCGAGCACCTCCGGGGGCGAGCCCGCCAGCGCCGACACCGAGGCCAGGTTGAGCACCGCCCCCGGCGCGCCGCGCTCGATCAGCCGCCGCCCCACCTCGCGGGTGCAGAGGAAGGTGCCGGTGGCGTTCACCTGCATCACCTTCGTCCACGCCGCCAGCGGCATCTCGGCGGCGGGGGCGCCCCACGACGTCCCCGAGTTGTTCACCAGCAGGTCCACGGGGCCCAGGACGCGCTCCGCCTCGTCCACGGCGGCGCGCACCTCGGCCTCGTCGGTCACGTCCAAGCGCAGCCCCAGGGCGCGGGCGCCGTACGCCTCGCGCAGCTCGCGGGCGGCCTCCTCGCAGGCGCCGCGGTCGCGCGAGCCCAGCGTCACCGCGGCGCCCGCCTGCGCCAGGGTGTGGGCCACCTGCTCGCCCAGGCCGCGCCCGCCGCCGGTGACCAGCGCCACGCGGCCGCTGAGGTCGAAGAGCT
>DASUNK010000448.1:0-7186 GCA_036277195.1 Longimicrobiaceae bacterium
CGAGCGGATGCGCGGGATGCGCACCCAGCCGTCGGCGGTGACGCCGGCGGCGCCCTCGACGGCCCGCTCCAGGATCATGGCCTCGGCCTGGGCGGGATCGGGGAGGAGGGGCTCGAGCGAGGCGACGATGTGGCGCGCGGAGTCTCCCCCGCTGGCGATGGTGTCCTCGGTCTCGCGGAGAGCCAGGCTCTTCCCGGCGTTGTTGGGGCCCACGAAGATGGTCATGGGCCCCGGCGCGAACGACAGCGGTGGGTCGCCCTCGACGGCGCCGAACCGCAGCGTGATGAATTCGATCATGGGGCTCGGAGCGAGTGCGGGAGCGGGGCTCCCCCTTGGATATATCATCCGTTCCCGGCCGCTGCCAGCCGCCGGTTTGCGAGAAACGCGCCAGGGGGTAATACAGTGCGAAGTGCGAAGTGCGAAGTGCGAAGTGCGAAGTGCGAAGTGCGACGGACTTGTCGCGGTGGCGGGCGGGGCGCACTTTGTCCGGCGTCCTCTGCCGCACCCGCCAACGGGAGCCGACGCATGCCCGCGACCCGCCGCCGCGCACCGCTCGCCCTCGCCGCCGCGCTCCTGCTCGCCGGGCCGGCGGCCGCGCAGCAGCAGGACACCACCCCGCTGCGGGTGGTCCGCGTGGCCGAGGGGGTGCACCTGCTGATGGGGCGCGGCGGCAACATCGGCGTCTCCTCCGGCGAGGACGGGGTGTTCCTGGTCGACGACCAGTACGCCCCCATGACCGAGCAGGTGCGCCGCGCGGTGGCCTCGGTGACGCCGCGCGCCATCCGCTTCGTCCTCAACACGCACTGGCACGGCGACCACACCGGCGGCAACGAGGCCCTCGGCCGCACGGGCGTGCTCATCGTGGCGCACGACAACGTGCGGGTGCGGATGAGCACGGAGCAGTTCATCGAGCTGCTGGGCGCGCGGGTGCCCGCCTCGGCGCGCGAGGCGCTGCCGGTGGTCACCTTCGCCGACGCGGTGACCTTCCACCTCAACGGCGACGAGATCCACGCCTTCCACGTCCCGCCCGCGCACACGGACGGCGACGCCATCGTGCACTGGCGCCGGGCCAACGTGGTGCACATGGGCGACGTCTACTTCAACGGGTCGTACCCGTTCGTGGACCATTCCAGCGGCGGCTCGGTGGACGGGATCATCGGCGCGGCGGACCGCGTGCTGGCGATGTCGAACGACAGCACCCGGATCATCCCCGGCCACGGGCCGCTGGCCACCCGGGCGGACCTCCAGGCCTATCGCGACATGGTGGCGACGGCGCGCGACCGGGTGCGCGCGGCCGTGGCGGCGGGGCGCACGCTGGAGCAGGCGAAGGCGGCGGACCTGCTGGCGGACCTGAACGCGCGGTGGGGCGGCGGCTTCATCCGCCCCGACGTGTTCGTCCAGATCCTCTACCAGGATCTCTCCCGTACCGGCCGCTAACCGCCCCGACTGTCATTCCGAGCGAGGCACGAGCGAGGAATCTGCCCGCCACGTCCGGGAGCGTGCCCGACACGCGCTGCTGCCGCGGCTGTACGCCGCGCAGCGACAGTCCTGTGCAGCCGTCGGAACCGCTTGTGCCTACGGCACGGGTGCAGCCGACGCTCGCTGGCGGTCCGGCCTGACCCGGGGTAGCCGCGGCTAGATTCCTCGGGAGCGTCCACGCTCGCGGTGCCGCTACAGCGACGGCGCAGACGCTCCGCTCGGAATGACAGGGCCTGGGCCTCTTCGCACTTTCGCACTTTCGCACTTTCGCACTTTCGCACTCTCGCACTTTCGCACTTTCGCACTTCGTCCCGTGTCCCAGACCGCGCTGAATCGGCAGGCGGAGATCTACCTCGCAGGCGTGCGCGGCGAGGCGCCCGCCGTCCCCGTCTCCATGCCGGCGCTGGAGGAGGCGGCGCGCAAGGCGATGAGCCGCGAGGCGTACGCCTACGTGACCGGCGGCGCCGGGCTGGAGAGCACCGTCGCCGCCAACCGCGCGGCGCTGGAGCGCTGGCGCATCGTCCCCCGCATGCTGCGCGACGTCTCGCAGCGCGACACCTCCGTGGAGCTGTTCGGCCGGCGCCTCCCCGCGCCGCTGCTGGTGGCGCCGATCGGCGTGCTGGAGCTGGCCCACGCGGAGGCGGACCTGGCCGTGGCCCGCGCCGCCGCCGAAGCGGGCGTCCCCATGATCTTCTCCAGCCAGGCCTCCGTACCCATGGAGGCGTGCGCCGCCGCCATGGGCGAGGGGCCCCGCTGGTTCCAGCTCTACTGGAGCAGGAACGACGCGCTGGTGGAGAGCTTCGTGGGCCGCGCCGAAGCGTGCGGCTGCGAGGCGATCGTGGTGACGCTCGACACCACCATGCTCGGCTGGCGCACCCGCGACCTGGACCTGGCCTACCTCCCCTTCCTGCGCGGCAAGGGGATCGCCCAGTACGTAAGCGACCCCGTCTTCCAGGCTTCGCTCGCCGAGCCCGCCACCGGCCCCACCGCCGAGCAGCGCAAGGTGAACCTGGCCGCGCTGCGCGTGTTCTTCGGGCTCGCGCGCAGCTACCCCGGCTCGCTCCGCGAGAACCTGCGCACCCGGCGCCCGCTGCTGGCGGTGCAGCAGTTCATCGCCACCTACTCGCGCCCTTCGCTCACCTGGGACGACCTCCCCTTCCTGCGCGCACGCACGCGGCTCCCCATCCTGCTGAAGGGCATCCTGCACCCGGACGACGCCCGGCGCACCGTGGACGCGGGGGTCGACGGGGTGATCGTCTCCAACCACGGCGGGCGCCAGGTGGACGGCGCGGTGGGCGCGGCGGACGCGCTCCCCGGCGTGGTGGAGGCGGCGGGCGGAAGCATCCCGGTGCTCTTCGACAGCGGGGTCCGCGGCGGGGCGGACGTCTTCCGCGCGCTGGCGCTGGGGGCGCGGGCGGTGTGCGTGGGGCGGCCGTACGTCTACGCGCTGGCACTGGCCGGGGAGCGGGGCGTGCTGGCGCTCCTCCGCAACCTGATGGCGGACTTCGAGCTGACCATGGGGCTGGCCGGCTGCCGCTCCGTGGACGAGATCACCCGCGAGAGCCTGGTACGGGCCGGCTAGGCTCCGTCCCACGCACGAAAGGAGTTCCAGATGGCTGAGAGGAAACCCGCGAAGAAGGGTACGCAGCAGTCCGCCGAAAGAACCACCGGCAAGGCGTCCAGGGGATTCACGGACGACGAACGCGCCGCGATGAAGGAGCGCGCCCAGGAGCTGGCGGCGGCCGCGCGCCCGCGCGCGGGCAAGGCGGACGGGGAAAGCGACCTGCTCGCGAAGATCGCCGAGATGCCGGAACCGGATCGCGCCATGGCCGAGCGTATCCATGCCCTCATCAAAGCCGGCGCGCCGGCCCTCTCGCCGAGAACCTGGTACGGGATGCCCGCGTATGCCCGCGACGGCGACGTCGTCTGCTTCTTCCAGAGCGCGCACAAGTTCAAATCGAGGTACGCGATGCTCGGCTTCAGCGACAAGGCGAACCTCGACGAAGGCGCCATGTGGCCGACGTATTTCGCGCTGAGGGAGTTGACCCCCGCCGAAGAGGCGAGGATCGTCGCGCTCGTGAAGAAAGCGGTGAGCTGAGGACCGAGCTCGCCGGCAGGACCGGTCAGGGGGCGTCGTTCGGCCGAGTGCGCACCGCACGCCGGCCTTGACACGCACCCTCCTCCGCCCTAATACTTAGACGAAGTTCTAATAGACGTTCGTCTAAACGTCTGCGCCCGGACCGCATGCTCGACAGCACCATACGCGCGCTCAACGATCCCACGCGGCGGGAGATCCTGCGGACGCTGCGGGCGGGCGACCTGACGGCGGGGGAGATCGCGGCCCGCTTCCCGATGACGGCCGCCTCGGTGTCGCACCACCTGGCGGTGCTGCGCGAGGCGGGGCTGGTGAAGGTGGAGCGCAACGGGCGCAACCAGGTGTACTCGCTGGAGGCCACGGTCTTCCAGGAGTTCCTCCAGGAGATGATGACCCTGCTCGGAACGGGAGGAGAGAGATGATGCTGAGCAAGCGCTGGATCGCGCCCCTGGTGGTGCTGGCGATGTGGGCGTTCGCCCTGGCGGTGTATCCCCGCCTCCCGGACCGCGTCCCCACGCACTGGAGCTTCGGCGGCGAGGTCGACGGCTGGGACGGGAAGTGGCCCGGCGCCTTCTATCTCCCGGCCTTCGGCGTCCTGGTCGCGGTGCTCCCCTACCTGCTGCCCTACGTGGACCCGCGCCGGCGCAACCTGGCGCGCTTCCGCGAGGAGATGCACCTGGTCTTCAACCTGGTGGCGCTCTTCTTCGCGGTGATGGAGGCGCTCAGCCTGGGGTACGCGCTGGGGTGGGCGATCGACTTCACCACCACCATGCTCGCCACCGTGGGGGTGATGCTGGTGGGACTGGGGAACTACCTGCCGCGCCTGCGCTCCAACTGGTTCATGGGGATCCGCACCCCGTGGACCATGGACAGCGAGCGGGTGTGGCGCGAGACCCACCGCGTGGGCGGGCGCACCTTCGTGGCGGGCGGGCTGGTGATGGTGCTGGCCGCCTTCCTCCTCCCCGGCGATGCGCGCACCTGGGTGGCGATGAGCGCGTGCGCGGTGGCCGCGCTGGTGCCGGTGGTGTACTCGTACCTGTCCTGGCGGCGCGACGCCGCCCGCGAAGCCTGAGACGATGCGCGCATCCAGATCGATCCTCGCAACCCTCCTCCTGGCCGCCGCGCTCCCGGGCGCGGCCGCCGGGCAGACGTACGAGTACGTCGTCCGCCGCGGCGCGGACACGCTCGCCACCGAGCTGGTGGCGCGGGCGCTCGGCGGCGTGTCGGGGCAGCTGACGCTTCGGCAGGGCCCGACCATCGGCTACTCCGTGGCGCTCTCTCCGGACGAGAGCGTGAACCGCCTGGAGCTGCGGATCACACCCCCCGGCGCGACGCAGGTGCAGCGGGTGCTGATGGCCTTCATGCCGGAGACGGTGTACGTGCAGACCCCCGTCCCCGACAGCGCGCGCATGGACGTGCAGCGCTTTCCCGGCCGCCCGGGGATGGTGGCCTTCCTCAACCTCTCCGTCGGCTCGCTGGAGCAGATCGTCCGCCGCGCCCGCGTCCTGGGGGGCGAGCGCGCGGAGGTGCCGCTCTTCATCGTCGGCCCCGGCAGCACGCTGACGGCCGAGGTGGCCGGCGCTCCTGGCGAGGAGGTGGTGGTGACCGTGGCCGGCGTGGCGGCGCGGCTGCTGATCGACGAGGAGGGGCGGATGCTGGGCGGGGTGGTGGACGGGCAGGGGGTGGTGTGGGAGCGCACCGACCCGCCGGGCCGCCTCCCGGCCGGGGCGGCCGCCACCGAGCGGCCGGACTACTCGGCGCCCCCCGGCGCGCCGTACACGGCCGAGGAGGTGACGGTGCGCACCCCCGCCGGGCACGTGCTGACGGGGACGCTGACCCTGCCGCGGGACGCGCGCGGCCGGGTGCCGGCGGTGGTGCTGGTGAGCGGCTCCGGCTCGCAGGACCGCGACGCGGCCACCCCCGCCATCCCCGGCTACCGCTTCTTCCGGCAGGTGGCGGACACGCTGGGCCGTTCGGGGATCGCGGTGCTGCGGCTGGACGACCGCGGCGTCGGCGGCTCCGGCGGCGTGACGGACTCGCTGACCACCGCCCACCTGGCGGACGACACGCGCGCGGCCCTGGCCTACCTGCGGACGCGCCGCGAGGTGGACCCGCGGCGGCTGGCCGTGGCCGGCCACAGCGAGGGGGCGCTGATCGCGCCGATGGCGGCCGAGGGCGACCCGTCCGTGCGGGCGGTGGTGCTGATGGCCGGACAGGCGTGGACGGGGCGGCGGATCAACGCCTTCCAGAACCGCGAGGTGCTGGAGCGCACGGGAAGCACCCCGGCGCAGGTGGACAGCTTCATGGCCACCCTGCCGGCGAAGCAGGACTCGCTGGGCGCGGCCATTCCCTGGTTCCGCTTCTTCCTGGACTACGACCCCCTCCCCGCCGCGCGGCGGCTGCGGGTGCCGGTGCTGGTCCTCCACGGCGCCACCGACCTCCAGGTCCCGTCCGCGCACGCCCGCGAGCTGGAGGCGGCCATCCGCGCCGGCGGCAACCGCGAGGTGCTGTCGATCGTGTTCCCCGGCCTCAACCACCTCTTCCTGCACGACCCCACGGGCACCCCCGACCCGGCCGCCTACGCCGCGCTGCCGAGCAAGGAGGTGCCGCGGGAGGTGCTGGGGGCGCTGGCGAACTGGCTGGCGGGGCGGCTGCTGCGATAGCCTGGCGGGTTCCGGGATGGAACCCGCCGGTGTATCGTAAGAATGCGCGCGGTGCTCCGCCGCCGTCCCCCGGACACCCCCCGTCCCGGCCCTTCCCCATGAGCGACCCCGGGCCCTCCCCGTCCGCCCTCCAGGCCCGCTACGCCGGCCGCGTCCTCGGCGGGCGCTACCGCCTGGGCGCGCTGCTCGGCGCGGGCGGCATGGGCGCCGTCTTCCGCGCGGACGACGCGCGGCTGGGGCGCGAGGTGGCCGTGAAGGTCATCCTCCCCGAGCGCCTGGGGACGGACCCCGCGCCGCACCGCGGCCGCTTCCGCCGCGAGGCCGTGGTCGCCGCCCGCATCCGCCATCGCAACGTGGTGACGGTGTACGACTTCGGCACCGAGACGGGGCCGGACGGCGAGCCGCTGGACTACCTGGTGATGGAGCTGCTGGAGGGGGCGGACCTGGCCTCGCGCCGGGCGGCGCTCCTGGCCGCGCCCCCGGCCGAGCGGCTGGACGTGGTGCTGCAGGCGGCGCGCGGGCTGGCGGAGGGGCACCGGCGCGGGGTGGTGCACCGCGACGTATCGCCCCGCAACCTCTTCCTGGCCCCCGAGCCCGGCGGGCGCTTCCACGTGCGGGTGCTGGACTTCGGCGTGGCCAAGCCGGTGGCCGGCGGCGCCGCCTTCGGCGAGATCACGGTGGCGCCCGCCTTCGTGGGCTCGCCCTCGTACGCCTCGCCCGAGCAGATGCAGGGGAAGGCCACGCCCGGGCCGGAGAGCGACGTCTTCTCGCTGGCGGTGATCGCCTACGAGCTGCTCTGCAACCGCCGGCCGTACGGGAGCGCCGCGCGCGAGGCCATGGGCCGGGGCGAGGCGGTGCCCGCACCCTCTCTCCGCCAGCGGGACCCGCGTCTGCCGCCGACGGTCGACGCCGTGCTGGGGCGCGCGCTCCAGGTCGACCCCACGCGTCG
>DASUNK010000449.1:0-3095 GCA_036277195.1 Longimicrobiaceae bacterium
CGACGCGCTGCTCGCCGGGGCCACGCTGGTGCTGGCGTCGCGCGAGGAGCTTCTTCCGGGTCCGGGGCTGCTGGAGACGCTGCGGCGCGGGCGCGTCACCGTGGCCACCCTGCCGCCCTCGGTGCTGGCCATGCTCCCGCCGGACGACCTGCCGGAGCTGCGCACGGTGGTGAGCGCGGGCGAGGCGGTGGACGCCGCCACGGGGGAGCGGTGGAGCGGGGGCCGTGCCTTCGTGAACGCCTACGGGCCGACGGAGACCACGGTCTGCGCAGCTTCCGCCCACTGCGAGGCGGACGGGCGTGTCCCGGCGATCGGCCGCCCTCTGGAGAACGTGCGGGTGTACGTGCTGGACGCGGCCGGCCGGCCGGCGCCGGTCGGCGTCCCCGGCGAGCGGTACGTGGGGGGCGTGGGGGTGGCCCGCGGCTACCAGGGCCGGCCGGGGCTGACGGCGGAGCGCTTCGTCCCGGACCCGTTCGGCGCGGCGGGAGGGCGGCTGTACCGCACGGGCGACCGGGTGCGGTGGCGGGCGGACGGCGCCATCGAGTACCTGGGGCGGCTGGACTTCCAGGTCAAGGTGCGCGGCTTCCGCATCGAGCTGGGCGAGATCGAGGCCGTCCTGCGGGGCCACGAGAGCGTCACCGACTGCGTGGTCGTGGCGCGCGCGGAGGCGGGCGAGCAGCGGCTGGTGGCGTACATCGTGGGTGAAGCGGTGGTGGAGGCGCTGCGCGCACACGTGCGGCGGAGCCTGCCGGAGTACATGCTCCCGTCCGCGTTTGTCTTCCTGGACACGCTGCCGCTGACTTCGAACGGCAAGCTGGACCGCAAGGCGCTTCCGGCGCCGGAGCTGGTTTCCGCCGAGGTGAGCTACGTGGCGCCGCGCCGGCCCCTGGAAGCGGCGATGGCGGGGATCTGGGCCGAGGTGCTGGGGTGCGCCCGCGTGGGGGTGAACGAGAACTTCTTCGACCTCGGCGGGCACTCCCTCCTGCTCGTGAGGGTGCAGGCGCGCCTCCACGAGACGCTGGACCGGAAGATTCCGATCGTCGACCTCTTCCGATTCCCCACGGTGGCGGCGCTGGCCGAGCACCTGGGGGGCGAGGTGGAGGGCGCCGGGGAGCCGCAGGCCGGCGCCGAGGGGCGCCGGCGGCGGGGGCGCGACCGCGCCGCCCTCCGCCGGGCGCTGGCGGGGCAGAACGGGGGAACGACACACAAGGGAGAGGATACATGAGCGATCCAGTCGGGGCCGTGGCGGTGATCGGGATGGCGGGGCGCTTCCCGGGCGCGGCCGACGTGGAGCGGTTCTGGGAGAACCTGCGCGCCGGAATGCACTCGATCACCTTCTTCGACGCGGAAGAGGGGGAGACCGATCCGGCGCTCGTGCGCGCCGCGGGGGTGCTGGAGGGGATCGACCGCTTCGACGCCGCCTTCTTCGGCTTCAGCCCGCGCGACGCGGAGATACTGGACCCGCAGCAGCGCCTCTTCCTGGAGACCGCCTGGGAGGCGCTGGAGAACGCGGGGCACGTCCCGGGGAGTGAGCGGGAGGCGGTGGCGGTCTACGCCGGGTCGTCGCGCAGCGACTATCTCGCCTTCCACCTCCTCACCCGCCCCGACGTGGTGGAGTCGGCGGGCCACTTCGCGCTGGAGCTCCACAACGAACCGACCTTCCTCACCCCGCGCGCCGCCTACAAGCTGGACCTGCGCGGTCCCGCGCTCAACGTGCAGACGGCGTGCTCCACGGGGCTGGTGGCCGTCCACCTTGCGTGCCAGGCGCTCGCGGCCGGCGAGTGCGACCTGGCGGTCGCGGGGGGCGTGAAGGTGGGGTTCAACAGGGGGCACCGCTACACCCCAGGGGGGATCCTGTCGCCCGACGGGTACTGCCGCGCCTTCGACGCCCGCGCGGCCGGCACCGTCGGCGGGAGCGGGATCGGGGTGGTAGTGCTGCGGCGGCTGGCCGACGCGCTGGCCGACGGCGACCCGGTGCGCGCGGTGATCCTCGGCTCCGCCATCAACAACGACGGCGCGCAGAAGGTGGGCTTCACCGCCCCCAGCGTGGAGGGACAGGCCGAGGTCGTCGAGGAGGCGCTGGCGATGGCGGGGGTGGACCCGGAGACGGTGGGGTACGTGGAGGCGCACGGGAGCGGGACCGAGCTTGGCGACCCCGTGGAGGTGGCCGCCCTCACCCGGGCCTTCGGGGATGTGCGGCGCAAGGGGTACTGCGCCCTGGGGTCGGTCAAGACCAACGTCGGCCACCTGGACACCGCGGCGGGGGTGACGGGGTTCGTCAAGACGGTCCTCGCCCTGGAGAACGGCGAGATCCCGCCCTCTCTCCACTTCACCGAGCCGAACCCGCAGATCGACTTCGCCGGCTCCCCCTTCTTCGTCAACACGGAGCTCCGCCCCTGGCCGGGCGGCGGCGCCAGACCCCGGCGCGCCGGGGTCTCCTCGCTGGGGATCGGGGGGACCAACGTACACGTGGTGCTGGAGGAGGCGCCCCCGCGGTTGCCTTCCGCCCCGGCGCGGGCATGGCATCTCCTTCCCCTCTCGGCCCGCACCCCGGCCGCGCTGGAGGCGGCCACCGACCGGCTGGCGGCGCACCTGCGCGCCCACCCGGAGCAGGAGCTGGCCGACGTCGCCTGGACGCTGCAGACCGGGCGAAAGGCGTTCGCGCACCGCCGCACGCTGGTGGCGCGCGACGGCGCCGGCGCCGAGCGCGCGCTGGCGTCCCGCGCTCCCGGGCAGGTCTTCGACGCGGAGGCGCCTGAGGGCGGGCAGCGCGTCGCCTTCATCTTCCCCGGCCTGGGCAACCACTACCCGGGGATGGGGAAGGGCCTCTACGAGAGCGAGCCCCTCTTCCGCGAGACGGTGGACCGCTGCGCCGAGATTCTCCGCCCGTACCTGGGGATGGACCTGCGCGAGGCCCTGTACCCGGCGGACGACCCGGCGCCGGCGGCCGACGTCCCCGGCGGGCTCGACCTGCGCGCCATGCTGGGGCGCGCCGGCCGGGACGACGAGATGGGGCTCCTGGAAAGCACCCGGCTGGCCCAGCCGGCGCTCTTCGTCACCGAGTACGCCCTGGCGCGGCTCTGGATGAGCTGGGG
>DASUNK010000450.1:0-5618 GCA_036277195.1 Longimicrobiaceae bacterium
CGGCCTGGCGGTCGCCGGCGTCGGCGCGGGCGCCGAAGCGGAACCCGCGGAGGTTGCGCGCCAGCCGGATGCGGGTGGAAAGCACGATGTCGGAGTGCGGCCCCTCGTCGCGGAGCCAGGCGAGTCCGACCTCGTCCAGGTTGGGCGAGCCGTCCATGGACCCCCAAAGTCCTAAGTCCCAAGTCCTAAGTCCCAAGTCCTAAGTACCCGGATCCGAAGCCTTGGCCCACACCGCCCTTCCAGGACTCAGGACTTAGGACTCAGGACTGCCGTTCGTAGTCCGCCTCCAGGCGGCGGATCTGGTCGCGGAGCGCGGCGGCGCGCTCGAAGTCCTCCTCGTCCACGGCGCGCTGCAGGCTGCGCCGGAGCGAGCCGACGCGGGCGGCGCGGTCCACCTCCGTGGGGTCCGGCGGGAGGTACACCTTCCCGGTGTGCTGCGTGCCGCCGTGCAGCTTGCGCAGCAGCCCGCGCAGGCTCCCCTCGAACGCCCCCCAGCACCGCCCGCACCCCAGGCGCCCGGTGCGCTTGAAGTCCGCCAGGGTGAGCCCGCACCCGGGGCAGGTCCCCGCGGCGGCGGCCGGCTCGGCGCCGATCCCCTTCCCCATCTGGGCCAGGAAGTCCGCCAGCGGGGCGGTGGCGCCGCTCCCCAGCCCGGTGCTCAGCCCCTTGGCCTCGGCGCACTTCTCGCACAGGTGGAAGCTGCGCATCTCGTTGTTCACGATCTGCGTGAGGTGGATGGCCGCCTCGCTCTGGCCGCAGTGGTCGCACTGCATCAGTCGAAGCCCCCCTCGCCCACCGGCCCCAGCCCCGCCCCCTCGGGGTGCGCGTCCACCAGCTGCCCGCCGTGCAGGCGCAGCACCCGCCCGGCGCGGGCGGCCAGCGCCAGGTCGTGCGTCACCAGCACCAGCGCCGCGCCCTCGTCGTGGCTCACCTGGAAGAAGAGGTCGTGCAGCCGCTCGGCGGTGTCCGGGTCCAGGTTGCCGCTGGGCTCGTCGGCCAGGAGCACCAGGGGGCGGGCGGCCAGGGCGCGCGCCACCGCCACCCGCTGCTGCTCGCCGCCGGAGAGCTGCGCCGGCTGGTGCGCCAGCCGCCGCTCCAGCCCCACCGCGGTGAGGAGCTCGCGGGCGCGGTCGGTGGCGCGCCGCGGCGTCCACCCGCCGATCAGCAGCGGCATCATCACGTTCTCCAGCGCCGAGAACTCGCGCAGCAGGTGGTGGAACTGGAAGACGAAGCCGATCCGCTCGCTCCGCATCCGCGCCAGCTCCTCCTCGTCCAGCTCGCTGAGCGCCCGCCCGCCCACGCACACCTGCCCGGCGGTGGGCTCGTCCAGCCCGCCGAGCACGTGCAGCAGGGTGCTCTTCCCCGAGCCGCTCTGCCCGATGACGGAGACGGCCTCGCCGGGGGCGACGTCCAGGTCCACCCCGTCGAGCACCTGCAGCACGCTCCCGTCGCCGCCGCGGTAGTGCTTGGCCACGCCGCGCGCCGAGACGGCCGGCGTCGCCTGCGGCCCCGGGGCCAGGAAGGGGGCGGGGCTATTCATGGCGGATGGCGTCCACCGGGGTGAGCCGCGCCGCCTGCCGCGCCGGGTAGATGGTGGCCAGGAAGGAGATGAGCACGGTGGCCACCAGGATGACGACCACGTCCAGCGGGTCGAACGCCACCGGGAGGTGGTTCACGAAGTAGATGTCGCCGGGGATCTTGATCAGCTCGAAGTAGTCGATCACCCACACCAGCGCGGCGCCGCCCAGCCCGCCGAGGAGGCACCCCACCCCGCCGATCACCAGCCCCTGGAGCATGAAGATGCGCAGCACCTTGCGCGAGGAGAGCCCCATCGACTTGAGGATGCCGATCTCGCGGGTCTTGTCGGCCACCACCATCACCAGGGTGGAGACGATGTTGAAGGCCGCCACCACCACGATGAGGAGGAGGATGATCCCCATCGCCAGCTTCTCCAGCTTGAGGGCGGAGAAGAGGGCCCCGTTCATCCGCTTCCAGTCGTCGGTGCGGTAGGGGAGCCCCAGCGCCTCGTCGATGCGCCGCGCCACGGCGGTGGCCTGGAGCGGGTCCGGGACGCGCACCTCCAGCCCCGAGACGGCGTTCCCCAGCCCGGTGAGCTCCTGGGCCGCGGCGACGGTGGTGTACATGAACTTGTTGTCGTACTCGTACATCCCGGTGTGGAAGGTGCCCGCCACCTCGAAGTGGCGGAGCTTGGGGACGAAGCCGGTGGCGGTGAGGGTGGCGCCCTGGAAGCCGACCACGGTGATGGTGTCGCCGGGGAGGATGCTGGAGCGCTCGGCGAGCTGGTTCCCCAGCACCACGGGGGGGAGCCCGGAGCGGGTGGGGCGGGCGAAGACCCGCTCGGTGCGCAGCTGCTCGCCGAGGTCGGTCACCAGGCGCCCCTGGCCGGAGAGCTCCACGCCGCGCAGCACGGCGGCCTCGGAGTAGCCGGAGCGGTTGGTGACGCCCACCTCGGTGTGCACGAAGGGGCCGGCGGCCACCACGCCGGGGACGCGGCGCACCTGCCGGAGCGCCTGCGCCCAGTCCTCCATGCGCATGGCCTCGCCGTAGGTGAGCACCCACACGTGGGGGTTGAGGCCCAGGATCTTCTCGCGCAGGTCGCGCTGCAGCCCGGTCATGACGGCGATGACCACGATGAGCGCCATCACGCCCACGGTGACACCGCCGATGGCGATGAGCGTGATGAGCGAGAGGAAGCGCGTCCCCCGCCGCGAGGAGAGGTAGCGCCGCCCGATGAACCACTCCAGCCCCATTCCGACTCCCGTCTGCCTGTGTGTCGTTCCCGATCCCCCGCGCCGGTGCGTCCTACCCCGGCGCTCCCCCGGCGTTCGTCCCCCTCACCCCTCCTCGGGGCGGAGCGTGGGGAAGAGCACCACGTCGCGGATGGAGAGCTGCCCGGAGAGGATCATGGCCAGCCGGTCGATCCCCATCCCGAAGCCGCCGGTGGGCGGCAGGCCGTACTCCAGCGCGCGCAGGTAGTCCTCGTCGACCGGCTGCGTCTCCTCGTCGCCGGCCTCGCGCAGGCGGGCCTGGGCCTCGAAGCGGCCGCGCTGATCGATCGGGTCGTTCAGCTCGCTGTAGGCGTTCAGCAGCTCCTTGCCGGCGACGATCAGCTCGAAGCGCTCGGTGAGCGCCGGGTCGCCGCGCTTCGGCTTGGCCAGCGGCGACATCTCGCGCGGGTAGTCGGTGATGAAGGTGGGCTGGACGAGCTTCGGCTCCACCCGCTCGCCGAAGAGCTCGTCGATCAGCCGCCCGCGCCCCATGCCGGCGGCCTCGCCGGCACCCACGCCCAGGGCGCGCACCTCGGCCCGCAGCGCCTCGTCGTCGAGCGCCTCCACCTCCACGCCCCCCACCTCGCGCAGCGCCCCGTACATGGTGTAGCGGCGGAAGGGAGGGGCGAAGTCGATCTCGTGCGCCCCGAAGCGGGCGGTGGTGCCGCCGAGCACCTGCTCCACGGCGTACGCCAGCAGCTCCTCGGTGAAGTCCATCACCGCCTCGTAGTCCCAGTAGGCGGCGTAGAACTCCAGCATGGTGAACTCGGGGTTGTGGAAGCGGTCGATCCCCTCGTTGCGGAAGTTCTTCCCGATCTCGTACACCCGCTCCAGCCCGCCCACGATCAGCCGCTTGAGGTAGAGCTCGTCGGCGATGCGCAGGTAGAGCTGCATGCCGAGGGTGTTGTGGTGGGTGGTGAAGGGGCGCGCCAGGGCGCCGCCGTAGAGGGGCTGCAGGATCGGGGTCTCCACCTCGACGAAGCCGCGCTCGTCGAGGAAGCGGCGGAGCGCCGTCACCAGCTTGGCGCGCAGCACGAAGACCTCGCGCACCTCGGGGTTGACCGCGAGGTCGGCGTAGCGCTGGCGGTAGCGCGCGCCCAGGTCGGTGAAGCCCGAGTGCACGCGGCGCTCGCCGGTGTCGGGGTCCACCTCCTCCTTGCCGAGGGGGAGCGGGCGGAGGTTCTTGGCGAGGAGGGTGCAGGCGCGGACGCGCAGCGACACCTCGCCGGTGCGGGTGCGGAAGAGGGTGCCCTCGGCGCCGATCCAGTCGCCCAGGTCGAGCAGGTCCAGCAGCTGGTAGGCGTCCTCGCCCACGTCGTTGACGCGGAAGTAGAGCTGGAGCTTCCCGGTGCGGTCGGCCAGGTGGGCGAAGGTGCTCTTCCCCATCCCGCGGCGCGAGACGATGCGCCCGGCCAGGCGGAGGATCTCCGGCGGGCCCTCGCCCTCGCCCTCGCCCCCCTCCGCCTCCCAGCGGGCGAAGCGGGCGAGCGCGTCCGCGGCGGTGCCGTCGGGCTCGTAGCGGTAGGCGTACGGCTCCACCCCGCGGGCGCGCAGCTTCGCCAGCTTCTCGATGCGGTCGCGGACGACGCGCTCCTCGGCCTGACCGCCCTCGCGGTCCTCGATCTCCACCATGGTGCGCCCCGGCAACGTTACGCGTGGATGGCGCCGTACTCGCGCAGGTACGCCTGGATGAAGGCGTCCAGGTCGCCGTCCATCACCCGCTGCACGTCCGGCACCTTCAGCTCCGTGCGGTGGTCGTTGACCATGGTGTACGGCTGGAAGACGTACGAGCGGATCTGGCTGCCGAAGGCGATGTCGGTCTTGGTGCTCTCCAGCTTGGCCTTCTCCTTCTCCTGCTCCTCCAGCGCGCGCTGGTAGAGCGCGGCCTTGAGCATCTTCATGGCCGTCGCGCGGTTCTTGTGCTGCGAGCGCTCCTGCTGGCACGCCACCACGATCCCGGTGGGGAGGTGCCGCAGCCGCACGGCCGAGGAGGTCTTGTTGACGTGCTGCCCGCCCGCCCCCGAGGCGCGGTAGACGTCCATCTCGATGTCCTCCTCGCGCACCTCGATCTCGATGGTGTCGTCGACCACCGGGTAGACGAAGACGGAGGCGAAGGAGGTGTGGCGCCGCGCCGCCGAGTCGAAGGGCGAGATGCGCACCAGCCGGTGCACGCCGCGCTCGGCCTTGAGGTAGCCGTAGGCGTACTGCCCGCGGATCTCGAGGGTGGCGTCCTTGATCCCCGCCTCGTCGCCCTCCTGGCGGTCGAGCAGCTCCACCGCGAAGCCGTGGCGCTCGGCCCAGCGCACGTACATGCGCAGGAGCATCTCGGCCCAGTCCTGCGCCTCGGTGCCGCCGGCGCCGGGGGTGATGGTGACCAGCGCGTCGCGCCCGTCGTCGGGGCCCTGCAGCATGACGCGCAGCTGCAGGTCTTCCAGCTCCTCCCCCACCTGCCGCAGCTCGGCGGAAACCTCCTGGAGCATGCCGGCGTCCTCCTCGGCCTCCAGCAGGTCCACCAGCTCGCCCAGCGAGTCCACGCGCCCGGAGAGGCGGGTCCAGGGCTCGGTCCACACCTTGAGCTGGTTGGCCTGGTCGATGACCTCGCGCGCGGCGTTCTGGTCGTTCCAGAAGGCGGGGTCGGCCATGCGGGCCTCCAGCTGGCTCAGCTTCTCCTGCTTGGCGGGGACGTCAAAGAAACCCCCTCAGCTCGTCGAGCCTTGCGCGGTACGCGTCGAGGTCGGTCCTCAGCTCCGTGATCATGGGCGTGTCGCTCTCTGCTGCCAGCAATGACAAGGGCCGTCCGGCAGTGGGACGGCCCGTCGGTACCCTGCA